>JAEWKY010000001.1 GCA_023457615.1 Actinomycetes bacterium
GCGAAGATCGTCGGCCCGGCGTCCTCGGCGTCCGTCGCGCCGCTCGGCGCCCCGCCGAGGAACGGCGAGAGCCAGGCGTCGACCGCGCCGAGGGGGGCGGAGCGCAGCGCGTAGACGCGCTTGCGACCCTCTTCGCGCACGGTGACGAGCTCGGCATCCCGCAGCTGCGCGAGGTGCTTCGAGACGGTCGGCTGGGTCGAGCCGAGCGCCTCGACGAGGTCGCCGACCGTCGCCTCGCCGTCGAGGAGGCGGCGCAGGATGTCGCGCCGCGTGCCGTCGGCGAGGACGTCGAAGATGTCGGCCATGCCCTCAGGGTAGCCGCGCCGCCACGCGAGTAGCATGTGCACCTGTTCCGCAAGAGCGAGGAGAGGGATGCGCGCGCGGCCTGTGCAGCAGGACTCCCTCGGCGCCCGCATCCAGGACCGGCTGCGCGACTTCGCCTCCGGGACGCCCGCCCGTTTCGCGGTGCTCGTGTTCGCGAGCCTCGTCGCGATCTTCACCGTGGTGTTCTCGCTCCCCGTCGCGACGACGTCGGGGGAGCGCGCGCCGCTCGTCGACGCGCTGTTCACCGCCGTCTCGGTCATCTGCGTCACGGGGCTCTCGACCGTCGACATGGCGACGTACTGGTCGCCGGTCGGCCACGTCTTCGTCTTCATCGGCGTCGAGATCGGCGGCATCGGCGTGCTCACCGTCGCCTCGATCCTCGGCCTCATCATCAGCCGCAAGCTCGGACTGCGGCAGAAGCTGATGGCGGCCGGCGACGCGAACCCGCTGCGCATCCGCAAGGGGCCCGTCTCCGAGAGCCAGGCCGTGCGGCTCGGCGAGACCGGCAGCCTCCTGCTGACCGTCGCGCTGAGCGTCGTCGTGATCGAGGTCTTCGTCGCCCTGCTCCTCTTCCCGCGCATGCTCCTCGAGGGCGTGCCGCCGCTCGAGGCCGCGTGGGAGTCGATCTACCTCGCGGCGATGGCCTTCACCAACACGGGGTTCCTGCCGACGAGCACGGGGCTCGAGCCGTACGGGTCGGACTGGTGGTTCCTCAGCGCGCTCATGATCGGAGTGGTCTTCGGCGCCATCGGGTTCCCGGTGATCTACGTGCTGCGCAAGCACCTGCGGCGTCCGCGCAAGTGGTCGCTGCACGTCAAGCTGACGCTCGTCACGTTCGCGCTGCTCACCCTCGGCGGCACGATCGCCTACCTCGTGCTCGAGTGGTACAACCCCGACACGATGGCCGGGATGAGCGTCGACCAGCGCATCCTGCAGTCGCTGTTCATCTCGCAGATGGCGAGATCGGGCGGCTTCTCGACGCTCGACATGGGGCAGCTCGACGGGTCGAGCCTGCTCGTCACCGACATGCTGATGTTCATCGGCGGCGGCTCCGCGTCGACCGCGGGCGGCATCAAGGTGACGACCCTCGCCATCCTGTTCCTCGCCGCCTTCGCGGAGGCGCGCGGCGTCGACGACATGGAGGCGTACCAGCGGCGCATCCCGCAGGATGTCCTCCGCCTCGCGGTCTCGGTCGTGCTCGGCGGCGCGACGGTCGTCGCCGCCTCCACCATCACGCTCCTGCTCATCACCGACGACGTGCCGCTGGACTACATCCTGTTCGACGTCATCAGCGCCTTCGCGACGTGCGGTCTCACGACGGGCTTCACGGCATCCACCTCCGACGCCGCCCAGTACGTGCTCGCGCTCACGATGTTCCTCGGGCGCCTTGGTACCGTGACTCTCGCCGCGGCCCTCGCGGCGAGCACCCGCCGGCAGCTGTTCCGCCGGCCCGAGGAAAGGCCGATCGTTGGTTGATCGCATCCCTCACGATGCACCGGTGCTCGTCATCGGGCTCGGACGCTTCGGCGCCGCGACCGCCGGGCAGCTCCAGCGGCTCGACCGCGACGTGCTCGCCGTCGACGAGGACGCGGGCCTCGTGCAGAAGTGGGCGGAGCGCGTGACGCACGCCGTCCAGGCGGATGCCCGCTCGATCGACGCGCTGCAGCAGATCGGCGCGGGCGACTTCTCGATCGCGGTCGTCGCCGTCGGCTCGTCGATCGAGGCGTCGGTGCTCATCACCGCCAACCTCGTCGACCTCAAGATCCCGCAGATCTGGGCGAAGGCCATCAGCCAGTCGCACGGCAAGATCCTCAGCCGCATCGGCGCGAACCACGTCATCTACCCGGAGGCGGAGGCGGGCGAGCGCGTCGCCCACCTCGTGTCGGGCCGGATGCTCGACTTCATCGAGTTCGACGACGACTTCGCGATCGTGAAGATGTACCCGCCGAAGCCGATCCGCGGCCTCTCGCTCGCCGAGTCGCACGTGCGTCAGAAGTACGGCATCACGGTCGTCGGGGTGAAGAGCCCGGGCAAGGACTTCACCTACGCGACCGCCGACACCGTCGTGTCGAACCACGACCTCATCATCGCCTCGGGCAACGTCACCGACCTCGACAAGTTCAGCGCGCTGCAGAGCTGAGGCGTCGATTTCCGTCGCTTCGGGGCGGCCTTTCCGACGAGAACCGACGCCTCAGGATCAGGCGTTGCCGGCGGCGAGCTCCTCCGTGCGGGCGAGGGCGGCGGCGGTCGCGCGGTCGAAGATGCCGCCGAAGTCCGCCTCGGACATGACGGCGATCGCGCGCTCCGTGGTGCCCTTGGGGCTCGTGACGCGCCGACGCAGCTCGGCCGGGTCGGCATCCGAGGCCTGCAGCAGCTCGGACGCGCCGAGGAAGGTCTGCTCGACCATGAGGCGGGCCTCGTCCTCGCCGAAGCCGAGGCGCAGCGCGGTGCCGGTGAGCTGCTCCATGAGGAAGAACACGTAGGCGGGGCCCGATCCCGAGATCGTCCCGAGGGCGTTGATGCGGTCCTCGGGCAACTCGATCACGGTGCCGACGGTCTCGAACACCGCGCGCACGAGCGCGATCTGCTCGGGCGTCGCGCGCGACCCGGCCGCGAGGCCGGTGACCCCCCGCCGCACGACCGACGGGGTGTTCGGCATCGCCCGCACCACGGGGTTCGGGATGATGCCTTCCATCGTGGCGGTCGTCACGCCCGCCGCGACGCTGACGACGACGGCCTCGGGCGCGAGGAACTCGGCGATCTCCTCGAGCAGCCCGGGGACCATCGCGGGCTTGACGCCGATGAGCACGACCTCGGCGCCCTCGAGGGCCGTGGCGTTCGCCTCCGGATGACTCTCGAGGGCGTAGGAGTCGACCCCCGGCAGACGCACGGCGTCAGCCTTCGCGGACGTGCGGTTGGTGACCGCGACCCCGTCGACGGCGAGACCCGACTCGACGAGCCCGGCGAGGATCGCGCCGCCCATCGACCCGGCTCCGAGGATGGCGATACGCGGCAGATTCCGGCTCATACCCCGAGTGTAGATTTGAACCCATGAGCACCGAGGGCGGCACGAGAGCGGTCATCGCGGCGCTGCTGGCAAACACCGGCATCGCCGTCACCAAGTTCGTCGCCGCGGGCATCTCGGGCTCGGCCTCCATGCTCGCCGAGGGTGTGCACTCCCTCGCCGACGCGGGCAACCAGGTGCTGCTGCTCATCGGCGGGCGCCGCGCGAAGAAGGCGGCCGACGAGACCCATCCGTTCGGCTACGGCCGCGAGCGCTACGTCTTCGCGTTCGTCGTCGCGATCATCCTGTTCTCGGTCGGCGGGATGTTCTCGCTCTACGAGGGCATCCACAAGCTCGAGGCCCACGACGCCCTCAACCAGGAGTGGCTGTGGCTGCCGCTCGTGGTGCTGGCCGTCGCGATCGTGCTGGAGAGCCTGTCGCTGCGCACCGCGCTCATCGAGGCGAGGAAGGCCCGCGCCGACGGGGAGAGCCTCGTCGCGTTCATCCGCCACGCGAAGCAGCCCGAGCTGCCGGTCATCCTGCTCGAGGACATCGCGGCGCTCACCGGTCTCGTGCTCGCGTTCGGCGGCGTCGGCCTCACGCTGCTCACGGGCGACCCGACGTACGACGCTCTCGGCACGATCGCGATCGGCGCCCTGCTCATCGTCGTCGCCGTCGTGCTCGGCATCGAGACGCAGAGCCTGCTCGTCGGCGAGGGCGGATCGAGGGCCGACGTCGCGAAGATTCGCGCGGCCTTCGAGGGCCACCGGAACGTCGAGGCGATCATCCACATGAAGACCCTCTACCTCGGCCCGGACGAGCTCATGGTCGCGGCCAAGGTGGCCGTGCCGAAGACGACGAAGGCGGCCGAGATCGCGAAGGCGATCAACGAGATCGAGGTGGCCGTGCGCGAGGCCGTGCCCGTGGCGCGCGTCATCTACATCGAGCCCGACATCTACGTCGCGTCGTCGAACACCTCGACCGACGCGATCGTCATCCCGTCGCACGACTGAGGACGACGGGCCCGGAGCACCGCGGGCTACAGGGCCAGCGCGGCGACGAGCCGCTCCGCGACCTCCGCGGAGGTCTCCGTGGGCCCGGCGAACTCCGCCATGAAGACGTGCTGCAGCGCGCCGCCGCAGAGCAGCTCCGCGACGCCCTGCGGATCGAGCGCGGGGCTCAGGTTCCCCGCCGCGCGCTCGGCCTCGAGCTGGTCGCGCACCTGCGCCACGGGCTGGTGCGGACCGGGGGGATGCGCCGCCAGCAGCTCGCGCCATCCGGCGAGCAGGCTGCGCTCGCCGAGCAGGGTCGCGGCGAGCGGGAAGGCGCGCCCGTAGTAGTCGAC
Organism: Actinomycetes bacterium; assembly: GCA_023457615.1. Taxonomy (GTDB): domain Bacteria; phylum Actinomycetota; class Actinomycetes; order Actinomycetales; family Microbacteriaceae; genus Pseudolysinimonas_A. The sequence goes on from JAEWKY010000001.1 coordinate 4,674, forward strand.
GACGTCGGCGACGAGGGCGCTCACCCGCGCGCGCGGCGTCCCGTGGTCGAGCGGGCGGCGGGGCGGGAGCGGCGGGGTGCGCTCGTGCAGCACGGCCAGGAACAGCTCCCGCTTGTCGGCGAAGTGCTTGTACAGCAGGGCCTCGGAGAATCCCGCCTCGAGCGCGATCCGCCGCGTCGTGGCCCGCGCGACGCCCTCGTCGCGCAGCACGCGATCGGCGGCGTCGAGGATGACCTCGCGCGCGGACATCCGCCCCGCCTCTCGCTGTGGTGGACTCGTCGGTTTGACCTCCGAGCCTGGTCAATCTACCGTGAGCAGCATGGTTAGTGAACACTCACTAACACCCGACCCGAGGAGGCTCACATGGAACCGCTCGAGATCGTCCGCCTCGTGCTGCTCGCGCTGCACATCCTGGGCCTCGCCGCCATCGTCGGCACGTTCTTCGTGCAGCTGCGCGCGAAGGACGGCTTCGCGACGGGCGTCATGCTCACGGGCGCCATCACGCAGGTCGTCACGGGACTCGCCCTCGTCGGCGTGCGCGAGGCGACCGACCTCGGCGTGAACAACGTCAAGATCGCCGTGAAGCTCGGGCTCGCGATCATCGTGCTCGTCGCGGCCATCGTCGCCCACGTGCAGCGCCGGCGCGGCGGCACGGTCAAGCCCGCCTTCCACACCGCGGGCGGCCTCGCGGTCGTCAACGTGCTCGTCGCGGTGCTCTGGCAGTAACGCCCTACAGCTCCGAGCCGAGGGCGCCGCGGAAGAAGCTCCGCAGCAGCGCGGCACCCTCGGGCGCGAGCACCTCCGGCACGACCTCCACCCGGTGCTGCAGCCGCCGGTCGCGCAGCAGATCGTGCACGCTGCCCGCGGCGCCCGCCTTCTCATCCCACGCCCCGAACACGACGCGCGGGATGCGGGCCGCGAGGATCGCCCCCGCGCACAGCACGCACGGCTCGAGCGTGACGACGAGCGTCGCGTCCGGGAGCCGCCACTCCCCGCGCGCCGCCGTCGCCGCGCGGATCGCGACGACCTCGGCGTGGGCCGTCGGGTCGTGCGTCGCCCCGCGCTCGTTGCGCCCCGTCCCGATCACGACGCCCGCGGCATCCACGATCACGGCGCCGACCGGCACATCGCCCGTCGCGAGCGCGCGCTCGGCCTCCGCGAGGGCGAGGCGCATCGCGGCGTCGTCGGAGGCGGCCGTGGCGGCGGGAGGGGTCACTACGCTGAGCGTATGCGTTTGCACGTCGCCGACCATCCGCTCATCACGCACAAGCTGACCGTGCTGCGCGACGAGTCGACGCCGTCGCCGGTCTTCCGCGCCCTCGTCGAGGAGCTCGTGACGCTGCTCGCCTACGAGGCGACGCGCAACGTGCGCACGCAGCCGGCGACCGTGAAGACCCCGGTCGCCGAGGCCCAGGGGCTGTGGATCAGCGAGCCCCGACCCCTCGTCGTGCCGATCCTGCGCGCCGGGCTCGGGATGCTGGAGGGCATGGTCAAGCTCGTCCCGACCGCCGAGGTCGGCTTCCTCGGGATGGTGCGCGACCACGAGACGCTCCAGCCGACGACGTACGCGAACCGCCTGCCCGAGGACCTCTCCGACCGGCAGTGCTTCGTGCTCGACCCGATGCTCGCGACGGGCGGCTCGCTCGCGGCCGCCATCCAGTACCTCTTCGACCGCGGCGCCGTCGACGTCACCGCGATCTGCCTGCTCGGCGCCCCCGAGGGCGTGGAGTTCGTGCGGCAGCAGTTCGAGGGCCGGGATGTGACCGTGGTGCTCGGCGCCCTCGACGAGAAGCTCAACGAGCTCGGCTACATCGTGCCCGGGCTCGGCGACGCGGGCGACCGCCTCTACGGCCTGGTCTGACTCTCGGCCGTTTTGTGTCGATGAGTTGACACGAAGCATCGGGCGGGACTTGTATTGCTCCATTGACACAAGGAGCACGACATGGTCATCCTCGCCGTCACCACCGGCCTCCCCTTCGCCCTGAGCGTCGTCGCGGCCGTCGTCGCCGTCCGCCTCGTCCGACGGGGCGCTCCGGGCG
>JAEWKY010000002.1 GCA_023457615.1 Actinomycetes bacterium
GCGGCACGGCGCACGACGTCGCGCTCACGGCCGAGGGCGCGGCCTGGCTCGGCGGCGTCTACGGCCCGTGGGCGCGCATGGACCCCGTGCACGTCGACCGCGCTCCGCAGCCCGCCGATCCGCAGCCCGCCGATCCGCAGCCCGCCGATCTGCATCCGGCCGATCCGCATCCCGCCGGCCCCTAGACCGCCGCGCCGACGACGAGGTCGGACAGCCGCTGGAACCGGGTGATGTTGCGCGCCTGGTCGAGCAGGCCGGCGGTGAGCGCCACGAACGAGACGTCGAGCTCGGGGTCGACCCAGAACAGCACGCTCCCGGCGCCGTAGTTGCCGAACGTCTCGGGAGAGGTGAGCGCGCCGAGCTGCGTCGTGACCATCCGCTCGCCCCGCACGTTGAAGCCGAGGCCGAGATAGGCCGGCGGCACCGCGTAGCCCGCGCGCAGCGCGACGGTCTGGTAGAGCTCGTTGGGCAGGTCGCCCGTCCAGTTGCGGCGGGCCATCCGCACGGTGCGCGGCGACAGGATGCGCACGCCGTCGAGGGTGCCCTCCCCGCGCAGCATCTCGACGAAGCGCGAGAGGTCGGCCGTCGTCGACGAGGCGCCGACCCACGTGGCCTCGTTGCGGCTCGCGGTGAAGAGCCCGTGCGGCTCGTCGTTCTCGTGCGAGGGGTGCGTGATCGGCACGATGCCGCGCAGGTCGGGCACGACGTGACGGGCCCGGCGCCGCTCGTCGATGCCGAAGCCCGTGTCGGTCATGCCGAGCGGCTCGAAGAGGTCCTCGCGCACGATCGTGACGATGTCGCGCCCCGCCGGGTCGGTGCGCCGCAGGGCCTCGCCGAGGAGCGTGTGGTTGGCCATCGGGCTGTAGTCGCAGCGGGTTCCGGGCTCGACGGCGCCGAGCACGTACTGGCACACGGCGGCGACGGCGTCGTCGAGGCGATCGAGCACGAGACCGGGGCGCGGCTCCCACACCCCGGGCATGCCCGTCGTATGGGTGAGGAAGTTGAAGATCGTCGAGCGGTCGCGCGGCGCCCCCGCGAACTCCGGGATGATGTCCGACATCCGGGTCGTGAGCGAGAACTGACCGCGCTCGATGGCCCGCAGCGTGAGCACGTTGAGGAACGCCTTCGTGCCCGAGAAGATGCTGAAGACCGAGTCGGTCGCGAGCGGGCGCGTGTGCTCGGCGTCGGCGAACCCGATGGCCTCGTCGAACTCGACCGCGCCGTGCCGCGCGATCCTCAGGGCGGCGCCCCAGTAGAGCCCCGCCTCGACGTCCGCCGCGACGACGTCGCGCAGGCGCGCGAGCCGGTCGGCCGCGAGAGCGGGGAGCTTGGATGTCGACATGGGTCAGATCTCCAGTTCGAGGGTCGGGGTCGCGGCGCGCGAGACGCAGATCATGAGGTGCTCGTCGCGCCGGCGCTCGGCCGGGGTGAGGATCGCGTCGCGGTGGTCGCCGCGTCCCGCGACGATGCGCGCCTCGCACGAGCCGCACGTGCCCTCGCGGCACGAGTACGGCCACGCGATCCCGGCGTCCTCGACGACGTCGAGGATCGAGCGGTCGGCGGGCACGTCGAGGTCGCGGTCGGAGACCGTGAGGCGCACGCGGAACGGCTCGCGCGGAGCCGCGAGCGCCGCCGCGTCGGGCTCGAAGCGCTCGACGCGCAGCGCGTCCTCGGGCCACGTCGACGCCTCGCCGAGCGCCCGCAGGAGCGACGACGGCCCGCACGCGTAGAGCAGGGCGCCCGGGGTGGCCGCCCCCGCGATCTCCGCCGTCGACGGGCGCCCCTCGGTTTCGGTCGCGATCACGCGCACCCTGTCGGCGGGGAGGCCCTCGACCTCGTCGAGGAGCGCGAGCCGGGCGCGGTCGCGGCCGAGGTAGACGAGCGACCACTCCGCGCCGCGGCGCCGGGCCTCGCGCACCATGGGGAGGATCGCGGTGATGCCGATGCCGCCCGCCACGAACCTGTAGGCGGGCGCGTCCTCGAGCTCGAAGTTGTTCCGCGGCCCGCGCACCTCGATCGGCGTCCCCGGCGTGAGCGAGTCGTGCACGTAGGTCGAGCCGCCCGAGCCCGCCGGCTCGCGCAGCACGGCGACCCGGTACGACGTCAGGTCGCCGGCGTCCCCGCACAGCGAGTACTGGCGCACGAGCCCGCCGGGAAGGAGGAGGTCGACGTGCGACCCCGGCGCCCACGCGGGCAGCTCGGCGCCGTCGCGCGCCCGCAGCTCGACCGCGACGACGTCGGCGGCGACCCTGTCGACCGCGGCGACCTCGCAGGCGAGGAGCTTCTCGCCGGGCGCGAGCGACGCGAAGCCGCGCACGACGGGGCGTGGCACGGAGCGGCCGCGCGAGCGCCCGAGCCGCACGCGCAGACTCGCGGTCTCGCTCACCGCATTCGCCTGGCGACGCTGCCAGCCTCCCGTGAGCACGAGGTCGGGGAAGCGCTCCGCGACGGCGTCGAGCGCCTCCTCGATCTCCATGCGGGCGAGGTTCTGGCCGAGGCAGTTGTAGGGGCCCGCCCCGAACATGAGCGGACGCATCCCGGGCCGGTCGAGGCGGTACTCGTCGGGATCGGCGAACGCCGCGGGGTCGCGCTGCCCGGCCCGGGTCGACACGAACGCCCAGGTGCCCTCGGGGATCGCGACGCCGTCGAGCACGAGGTCCTCGGCGGCGAGGCGGAAGATCGTGCCGAAGCGCGGGTGCAGGCGCACGACCTCCTCGATGATCGGGCCGCGGAGCGCGCGGTCGGCGAGGAACGCCGCCCAGCGCCCCGGCTCGGAGAGCAGCGTGCCGAACGTGTTGCCGAGCTGGTGGGCCGTGTTGTCGACGCTCGCCTGCAGGATCGCGAAGGACTGCGCGACGAGCTGCTCCTCCGTCATGAGGCCGTCGAGCTGCTGCCGGATCATGACCGAGGTGAAGTCGTCGCCGAGGTCGGCGCGCCGGGCGTCGAGATGACCGCGGGTCATGTCGACCGACTCGAGGATCGCCGCCTCGGCCTCCTCGCGACGCGACACGTCGACGGTGAGGAGGGTGCCGAGCACGGAGTCGGCGATGCGGATGACGGTCGCCGACTCGGAGTGCGGGATCGACACGAGATCGCAGTAGGTGCGGGCCGGGATCTCCCAGCACAGGCGCATGAGGTCGACGTCGTCGGCGTCGCCGAACTCGTCGAGCACGTCGTGCGCGGTCGCGCGGATCGACTCGCGCAGGCGCGCGATCACGGTCGGCCGGAACAGGGCGCCGAACGACGCGCGCATCCGCCGGCGCTCCTCGCCCTCCTTGTTCGTGATGCCCATGTCCATGTACCGCCGCGCCTCGCCGGCGATGCCGAGCTGGTCGAGCCGGTACTGGAACGAGGGCCCCTTGAGCAGGGACGGATGCTCGAGCACCTGCATCCCCTGGTCGTAGGAGAACACCTCGAGGCCGCGCGCGCTGCGCCCCGCCCAGCCCCGTTCCCGGTGCGCCCGCAGCTCGGCGGGGTCGATCAGGTCGCCCTCGACCGTCGGCAGGTCGTCGACGAGCACCATCAGAGCCCGCCGTCCACGGCGAGGAGGTGGCCGGTCACGAACGCCGCGTCGGCGGAGACGAGGAAGGCGACCCCGGCGGCGATGTCCTCGGGCGTCGCGAGGCGGCCGAGGGAGCTCATCCGGCGACGCAGCTCGTAGCCCTCGTCGTCGACGACGGCGCGCGCGCCCGGGGTCGGCACCGCGCCGGGGACGATCGCGTTGACCCGGATGCCGCGGGGGCCGAGCTCGCGCGCGGCCTGCCAGGTGAGGCTCGACACGGCGCCCTTGATCGCGGAGTACGCGCTGCTGCCGGGGACCCCGCGCGTCGCCGCGGGCGACGAGGTGTTGACGATGACCCCGCCGCCGAGGCGCTCCATGATGGGCGTCGCCGCCTGGATCGTCCAGAACGCCGCCTTCACGCCGACCGCGAACATGCCGTCGAGCATCTCCTCCGACATCTCGCCGAGCTCCGCGTAGTGCACCCACATGGCGTTGTTGACGACGGCGTCGACGCGGCCCAGCCGCGCGTCGAGCTCGGCGAAGAGGTCGAGCACGGCGCCGCGGTCCGTGACGTCGAGGGCGCGACCCTCGGCGTGCTCGGCGCCGAGCCGCGCGGCCACGGCGAGCGCCGAGGCGCCGTCCCGGTCGAGGGCGACGACGTACCAGCCGTCGGCCGCGAGCCGCGTGGCGATGCTCTCGCCGATCCCCCGGCCGGCCCCCGTGACGACGGCGACGCGGCGGTCGTCACGCGACGTCACTGCTTCTCGCCCCGGATGAGCCGCGCGACGTGCCCGCGGACGTTGATGAACTCGGGGTGCTCCTTGGTCGAGATCTGGTCGCGCGGCGACGGCAGCTCGACGCGCACGTTCTCGGCGAGCGTCGCGGGCGGACGCGAGAGCACGAGCACGCGGTCGGCGAGGTAGACGCTCTCGTCGATGTCGTGCGTCACGAACAGGATCGTCATGTCGTACTCGTCGCGGATGCGCAGCACGAGATCCTCGAGGTCGGAGCGCGTCTGGGCGTCGACCGAGGCGAACGGCTCGTCCATGAGCAGCAGCCGGGGACGGTAGGCGAGGGCGCGCGCGATCGCGACGCGCTGCTGCATGCCGCCCGAGAGCTGCCACGGGTACTTTCCCTCGTGGCCCTCGAGGCCGACGGCGCGCAGGGCCTGGGCCGCGAGCTCGCGCTGCTCCTGCTTCGAGGCGCCCGTCTTGCCGAGCGGGAAGCGCACGTTGCGCTCGACCTTGAGCCAGGGCAGGAGGGAGCGGCTGTAGTCCTGGAAGACCATCGCCATCCCCTCGGGCACGCCCGTGACGCGTCGGCCGAGCAGTGACACGGTGCCGTCGGTCGGCGCGAGGAGCCCGGCGAGGATGCGCAGGAGCGTCGTCTTGCCGGCGCCCGACGGGCCGACGATCGAGACGAGCTCGCCGGCGGTGACGGAGAAGGAGAGCCCGTCGATCGCGACGTACGCACCCGTGCCGCTGCCGTACACGTGACGCACGTCGGCGACGTCGAGGATCGTGGTCGCCGCCTGCGGTTCTGTCGTGGAGGTCATTGGAGTCCTGTCGGTCAGCCGGAGATCCGGGAGAGGCGGTCCCACGCGAGGAGTCGTCGCTCGACGAGCTCCATGGCGGTGTTGATGAGGAAGCCGAGGAGTGCCAGGAGCACGATCCACGACCAGAGGTCGGCCATCTTGAACTGCGTCTGCGCGATCACGAGCCGGTAGCCGATCCCGTTGGTGGCGAGCATGAGCTCGGAGACGACGGCGGCGAGGAGCGACACGGTCGCGCCGATGCGGAGGCCGGCGAAGATCTTCGGGAGCGCGGCGGGGATGATGACGCCGAACAGCACCTTGGCGCGCGACAGCCGGAACGCGCGGCCCATGTCGAGCATCGTCGGATGGATCGCGCCGACGCCCGCCGCGGTGTTGATGAGCACGAACCACATCACCGCGTACGCGATGAAGGCCACGCGCATCCCGTCGTCGCCGCCGAGCAGGATGATGAAGAGCGGCAGCGTGGCCGTCGCGGGGATCGAGCGCAGGAACTCGACGACGGGGTCGCTCAGCTCGCGGAGGGCGACCGAGCGGCCGATGGCCGAGCCGATCAGGATGCCCGCGACCGAGCCGAGCGCGAAGCCGAGCAGGAGCCGCGACAGGCTCCCGGCGACGTCGACCGTGACCGCGTCGGTGAGGAAGAGCGCCTCGGGCGGGCCGGAGACAAAGAGCTTGAGGGAGTTGTCCCAGATGCGCGACGGCGGCGGGAAGAACAGCGACGGCCACGCCGTCGTGACGACCTGCCAGAGCGCGACGAGCACGATGAGCGCTCCGAAGCCGTAGAGGAAGCGGGCGCCGAGGCGGCCGATCCCGGGGAGGAGGCCGCGTCGCGCGGGGACGCTCGCGAGGCTGCTGGTCTCGGTCATCGGGTACCTCGCGTCGTGAGGTTCCAGGCGAACGCGCGGCGCTCCACCGCGCCGAGGAGGAGGTTGATCGCGAGTCCGAGGAGGCCGGTCACGAGGATGCCGGCGTAGACGAACACGATCTGGTCGCCGAGCACGCGCATCCGGGCGATGAACGAGCCCAGGCCGGTCGCCCCGCCCGCGATCAGCTCGACGGTGATGATGACGATGAGCACGATCGACGACGACACCCGGATGCCCGTCGCGATGAAGGGGGCGGCGCTCGGGATGACGACGCGCCGGACGATGGCGCCGCGCCCGAATCCGAAGCTGCGCGCCATCTCGCGCGCCTTCGGGTCGGTGCCGTGCACGCCGTACATCGTGTTGAAGAGGATCGGCCACATCGCGGCGTAGACGGCGATGATGAGCTTCATCTGGATGCCCTGGCCGGCCACGAGGATGACGAGCGGGATGAGCGCCACGGCGGGCATCGTCCGCACGAGCTCGATCACGGTGCGCGACGAGCGGTAGCCCACCTCGGAGAGCCCGAGCGCGATGCCGAGCGGGATGGCGACGAGGGCCGAGATCGTGAGGCCGATCGCCCACGTCGAGATCGTGGAGACGAGATCGGCCAGGAACACGGGGTCCGAGAACAGGCCGACCGCGGCGGTCGCGACGACCGAGAACGGGGGCAGGAACTTCTCGTTGACGAGCCCGGCCCGGCTGACGACCTCGAGAGCGCCGAGGAGGAGCGCGACCCCGAGGGCGCCGAGCGCGAGCGGACGCACCCGGAACGATCGACCTCGTCGGACGGGTGAGGCGGTGACGGTCATGGAACAGCAGTCTTCCGGGTCGGAGCGTCCGCGGGGAGGCCCGAGAGCCTCCCCG
>JAEWKY010000003.1 GCA_023457615.1 Actinomycetes bacterium
ACGCCGGCATCCGTGCGCCCGGGGAGCGGGGCGGAGGCCGTGCGACGCGCCCGACGGCGGAGCAGGACGACGCCGACGACGGTCAGCGCGGCGAAGGCGACGCCGAGGGTTGCGCCGACGAGTCCCAGGAGAGTCGCGAAGTCGGGCGCCACGAGCCCGATTGTAGAGGGGCGGAACCGCCCGAAACCCCGGAGAACCTCCCCGGTTTCGCGACGAAGCCGACTTATCGTGGCGATGTGCGGCATGCCGATCGGCGGGAGGACGACCTCGGAATGGACGAGGACGAGTTCGATGCTGCCTCCGCGGCGCCCGCGCTGACTCCGGTGGAGGGCGACTGGCGGCGGGGTGATCCGGCCGCCCCCGTGCGCGAGCACTGGAAGTCGGAGCTCGCGGCCCTCGGCGGTCGCTCGCCGCTGCTGCACTTCGTCGACGACCCGACGACGCGGCTCGAGCTCTCGACGACGCATCCGGGCGGTCTCGCGCGGTTCATCACGGGCGCCAGCACGCTGCTCTCCCAGCTCATCCGCGACGATGTCGCCCTGCGCGCCGCGCGCCTCGCCGCCGACCGCATCGCCGCGAAGGGGCTCGAGCTCTCGAGCACGCGGGGCATCGACGCCGTGCGCCTCGGCATCGGCGTCGCGACCTGGAGCGGCCCCGACGACGACTACTGCGCGCCGATCCTGCTGCGTCCCCTCGCGCTGCGGCGCTACGGCCGCGACGTCGAGCTCAAGCTGCGCGGCGAGGCCGTGCTCAACCCCGCGCTCGCCCGCGTGCTCGAGCAGCAGTTCGGCATCGCCCTCGACCCGCGCGCGTTCGTCGCCCTGAGCGACGCCGACGGCACCTTCAAGCCGAACGCGGTGATCGACCAGCTCCGCGCCCTCACCGGTCACCTGCCCGGCTTCGGCGTGCAGCCGCGGCTGGTCGTGTCGGCGTTCGCCGAGGTCGCCGAGGCCCTCGTCGCCGACGCCGTCGACCTCGAGCACCCCGTGCTCGACGCCCTCGCCGGCAACGCGACGGCGAAGTGGGCGCTCGACGAGGGACAGCATCCCGTCGAGGTCATCGACGCCGACCAGCGCGACCCGTCCACCGACTCCCTCCTGCTCGACGCCGACGCGGAGCAGGAGAACGTGATCGCGCAGATCGCCGCGGGCAACTCGGTCGTCGTGACGACGATGCCCGGCACCGGCGGCACCCAGACGGTCGTCAACGCGCTCGGGGCCCTCGTCGGCCAGGGCAAGCGCGTGCTCGTCGTGAGCCCTCGCCGCGGGTCGCTCTCCGGCATCTCGCGCCGCCTGACCGACATCGGGCTGCCGGGCGTCGCGGTCTCGCCGCGCACCCTGCGGCGCGACCTGCTCCGCGCGATCACGCGCAACGAGCGCGCCGCCGCCCCCGACGTGAGCGAGGTCGACGAGGCCCTCGTGCGGCTCCGCTCCGTGCTGCTCGACTACCGCGAGTCGCTCACGCGTACCGATCCCGAGCTCGGCATCTCGGTGCTCGACTGCGTCACCGAGCTCTCGCGACTCGCGCTGCTGCCGTCGCCACCCGCGACGACGGCCCGGCTCGCCCGCGAGACCGTGCAGCGGCTCGCCCGCGATCGCGCCCCCGCGGCGACGACCATGATCGAGGCCGCGAGGCTCGGCGAGTTCCGCTACGGCCCGGCCGACTCGCCCTGGTACGGCGCCGTCTTCGCGACGGGCGACCAGGCCGCCGCCGCGCACCTGCTCGCGAAGCGCCTGCACGGCGAGGCCGTGCCGTGGCTGCTCGTGCGCGCGCAGGAGCTCATCGGGGCGACCCGGATGCGCCCGTTCGAGACGATCGCGGAGCTCGGCGTCTACCTGCGGCTGCTCGCCGACATCCGCGACACCCTCGACCGCTTCGTCCCCGCCGTCTTCGACCGCTCGCTCGCGGAGCTCGTCGCGGCGACGGCCCCGCGCCGCGAGACGCCCGAGATGAGCGCCGGCGACCGGCGACGCCTCACCCATCTCGCGAAGGAGTACGTGCGCCCCGGCATGCACGTGCGCGACCTGCATCAGGCGCTCGACGCGATCCAGCGCCAGCGCATCCTGTGGCAGCGGTTCGTCGCCGCCGGCGTGACCCCGGAGGTGCCGACCGGCATCGCCGAGGTGCAGGCCGCGTGGACGCAGGTCGCCGCCGACCTCGAGTCGCTCGACGCGCCGCTCGGACGCGCGACCCGCGACACGTCGCTGCTCGGGCTGCCGCTGCACGAGCTCGGCCAGGTGCTCGGCGGCCTCGCCGCGGAGTCCGACGCGCTCGCCAACCTGCAGGAGCGCTCCGAGCTCGTCGGGGTGCTGCGCGCGCTCGACCTCGACGCCCTCATCGCCGACCTGGCCAACCGTCACGTGCCCGAGGAGGGCGTCGCCGCCGAGCTCGAGCTCGCCTGGTGGCGCAGCGCCCTCGACGCGCTGCTCGAGCACGACCGCGCCCTGCTCGGCGCGAAGACCGACGTGCTCGAGCGGCTCGAGGCCGACTTCCGACTCGTCGACGAGGCGCACGTCGCCGGCAGCGCGCAGGGTCTCGCCCACCGGCTCGCCGAGGGCTGGAAGATCGGCCTGCTCGACTGGCCCGAGGAGGCGGCCGCGCTCAAGGCGGCGCTGCGCTCCGAGGAGGTCGACGCCGTCGACCTCCAGCGCGCCGCCCCCCACCTGTCGCGCACGCTCGCGCCCGTCTGGCTCGCCTCGCCGTACGAGATCGGCGCCGTCCCGGGCGAGATGAGCTTCGACTCCGTGCTGCTCGTCGACGCGGGCACCCTCACGGTCGCCGAGAGCGTCGGCGCCCTCCGCCGCGCGAAGCAGGTCGTCGCGTTCGGCGACCCGGTGATCCAGACGCCGTCCCCGTTCACGACGGGTCTCGTCGCGCTCGAGGACGAGGAGCCCCGGCCCGACTCGCGCACCCTCGAGGAGCTGCACGCGCGCTCGGCGATGGCCCGGCTCGCGCAGGTGCTCCCGACGCTCACGCTCACCCGGTCGTACCGCGCGGGCGGCGAGGATCTCGCCGAGCTCGTCAACCGCCGGTTCTACGGCGGCGCGATCGACGCCCTGCCGTGGGCGGGCTCGTTCCTCGGCCACGGCAGCCTCGTGCTCGAATACGTCGACGACGGCACGGGGCTGCCCGACGCCGTCACCGGTGCGGTCGAGAGCGTGGATGCCGAGGTGCGTCGCGCGGTCGAGCTCGTGATCCAGCACGCCGAGTCGCGACCGCAGGAGTCGCTCATGGTCGTGACGGCGAGCGAGAAGCACGCCGCGCGGGTGTGGAAGGCGATCGCCGAGGCGATGCCCGGGCGACCGTCGCTCACCGACTTCGTGCTGAGCGACCGGGCCGAGCCCTTCGACGTGCTCCCGATCGCGCAGTCGACCGCGCAGAGCCGCGACCGGGTCGTCTTCTCGGTCGGCTACGGCCGCACGCCGCACGGCCGCGTGCTCTCCGACTTCGGCCCGCTCGGCAAGCCGGGCGGCGAGCGGCTGCTCGCGGTGGCGATGACCCGCGCCCGGCGCTCGCTCGTGATCGTCACGTGCTTCCGGCCGACCGACATCGACGACGGTCGTCTCGGTCACGGCGCGATCGCGCTCGCGGAGATCCTCGAGGAGGTCGCGGCCCGCCGCGCGGCGGAGCCGCTCCCCGACGACTCCGACCCGATGCTCGTCGACCTGTCGCGCCGCCTCGAGCTGCGCGGACTGCGCGTCGCGCTCGGCCATCGCGGCAAGCTCGGCCTCGTCGCCGCGAACGGCGGCATGTGCGTCGTCGTCGAGACGGACGGCGTGCTGCTCGGCCGGTCGCTGCGGGAGTCGCTGCGGCTGCGCCCCGAGGTGCTGCGCCGCCTCGGGTGGCACTACGCGCGCGTGCACGCCTTCGAGCTGTTCAGCGACCCCGATGCCGTGGCCGACCGCATCGCGCGGCTCGCCGGCGTGCAGCTGGCGGCGCCGATCACGCAGGAGATCCCGGTCGTTGCCGGACACTGATCCGGCGCCGCTCCCTCCGCCGCAGCGCAAGCGGCGTCGTGCCCGCACCGAGCCGCCGCCCGGCAGCGACCCGTTCCCCGTCGAGGAGCCCGACCGCCACGCCGAGGGCGAGAACGACGCGCGGATGCGCGAGGACAAGCCCCCGCACTACTAGCCACCCCTCCGCGGGTTGAGTGCCGCGCGCAGCGCGGTGTATCGAAACCGCCCCCGAGTAACTCGCGGGTGGGGTTTCGATACACCCGCCTGCGGCGGGCACTCAACCCGCGGGCGGCGCTGCGCGTCGTCGCGGTTTCGATACACCCGCCTGCGGCGGGCACTCAACCCGCGGGCGGCGTTCCGCGCTGGGCGCGGAGCAGGTCGCGGATCTCGGTGAGCAGCTCCTGCTCCGTCGGCACCTTCTCCGGCTCGACCGCCGGCTCCTCCTTCTTGCGCCGCCCGAAGGGGTTCTTGCGGAGGTAGTTCATCGGCACGATGAGCGCGAAGTACACGACGGTGGCGATGAGCAGGAACTGGATGAGCGCGGAGATGACGCGGCCCCAGGCGAGCACGATCCCGTCGCCCGCACCCGCCGACGACTCGGGGCGCAGGGTGATGCCGGCCGAGTTGAGGTCGTCGGCGTTGAAGATGAGCGCGATGACGGGGTTGAACACGCCCTCGACGAGCCCCGTGACGATGCCGGTGAAGGCGGCGCCGATCACGACCGCGACCGCGAGATCGATGACGTTGCCGCGGAGGATGAACTCCTTGAAACCCTTGAGCACGGTGACCCCCAACCCCGGAACTGCGTCTCAGAAGGTGACGACGCCGCTCGGGGTCACGACGCCGTTCACCGGCTGGTCGTGGCGCTCTCGCGGCACCTCGTCGACGAGCTCGTCGTCGAAGATCACAGCATAGACGGGAGGGCACCGCTCCATCGAGCCGAGGGTCTTGTCGAAGTACCCGCGGCCCCAGCCCATCCGCATCCCGGAGCGGTCGACGGCGGCGGCGGGCACGAGGATGAGGTCGACGTCGTTGATCGCGATCGGACCGCGGAGCTCCGAGGTCGGCGTCGGCATCCCGAGCACGTCCTCGTCCTCCTCCTCGCCGTCGTAGGGGGCCCAGTCGAGCAGGCCGTCCTCGCGCGAGATCGGCAGCAGCACCTCGAGCCCCTGCTCGAACGTCCAGCGCAGGAACGGACGGGTGCCCGGCTCCTCGGGCAGGGAGAGGTAGGCGGCGATCGACCGGGCCCCGAGCCCGATCGTCAGCTCGCTGAGCCTCCGGGTGAGGGAGGCCGCATCCTGCTCCCGCTGCGTGCTCGTGCGGATCCGGCGGCGCTCCCGCAGCTCGGCGCGCAGGGCGCGCTTCTCGCTCTCCACATCCGGCACGGACCCGAGCTTACGGCCCGGGCTACGCTGGATCCCATGCCCTCTCCGATCACCAAGGCGGTCATCCCTGCGGCGGGACTGGGAACCCGCTTCCTGCCCGCGACGAAGGCGATGCCGAAGGAGATGCTGCCCGTCGTCGACATGCCGGCCATCCAATACGTCGTCGAGGAGGCCGTCGCCGCCGGACTCCACGACGTGCTCATGGTCACCGGCCGCAACAAGCAGGCCCTCGAGAACCACTTCGACAAGGTCGGGGAGCTCGAGCAGATCCTGCGGGCGAAGAACGACGAGGAGAAGCTCGAGAAGGTGCGGCACTCCACCGACCTCGCCGACGTGCACTACGTGCGGCAGGGCGATCCGCGCGGCCTCGGTCACGCCGTGCTGCGGGCGCGCATGCACGTCGGCGACGAGCCGTTCGCCGTGCTGCTCGGCGACGACATCATCGACGCCCGCGACGTGCTGCTCACCCGCATGCTCGAGGTTCAGGCGGCGCGCAACACGACCGTCATCGCCCTCCTCGAGGTCGACCCGAGCCAGACGCACCTGTACGGCATCGCGACCGTCGAGGCGACCGACGAGGACGACGTCGTGCGCATCACGGGCCTCGTCGAGAAGCCCGAGCAGGGCTCGGCGCCGTCGAACCTCGCCATCATCGGGCGCTACGTGCTGCGCCCGGAGATCTTCGACATCCTCGAGACGACCGACCCCGGCAAGGGCGGCGAGATCCAGCTGACCGACGCCCTCCAGGAGCTCGCGACCGGGCCGGAGTGGGCGGGCGGCGTGCACGGGGTCGTCTTCCGCGGACGCCGTTACGACACGGGCGACCGCCTCGACTACCTCAAGGCCATCGTGCAGCTCGCGAGCGACCGGGACGATCTCGGCCCCGACTTCCGCGCGTGGCTCACGCCGTTCGTCGCCGGATTCCCGGAGGGCGACGGCGGGGTGGCAGACTCTCCGGAGTGACCATCCCGGTGCTGCGCGAGGGCCCGATCGCGATCCGCCCGATCCGTATCCGCGACGCGCGCCCGCTCGAGCGCGAGCTGCTCGACAACCGCTCGTGGCTGCGCAAGTGGGAGGCGACGAACCCGGTCGGACCCGTCGGGTTCGACGCGCGCGCCAGCATCCGCTCGCTCCTCGCGCACGCGCGCTCCGGCCACGGCGTGCCGTTCGTCATCGAGTACGAGGGCGAGCTCGCCGGGCAGTTGAACGTGTCCGGGATGTCGTACGGCTCGCTCTCGTCGGCGTCGATCGGCTACTGGGTCGCCGAGCGGTTCGCGGGCCGGAGCCTCACGCCGACCGCTGTCGCCCTCGCCACCGACCACGTCTTCTTCGGGCTGGGACTGCACCGGATGGAGATCTGCATCCGCCCGGAGAACGCCCCGTCGCTGCGCGTCGTCGAGAAGCTCGGTTTCCGCTACGAGGGGCTGCGGCGGCGCTTCATCCACATCAACGGCGACTGGCGCGACCACTTCTGCTTCGCGCTCACGGTGGAGGAGATCCCGGAAGGGGTCCTGCGCCGCTGGAAGGACGGCCGCGTCCCCGCGGGCGTCGGCTCCGTGCCCGCGGCGGACCGCACCGTCGCCGAGCATCCCCTCCGCCTCAGCTAGGAGTGACCCGCGGGCCGGGTCGCGATGCACCGAACGCCTCCCGGCACCCGACCCGAGCTGCTTACAGCCAGACGAGCGGCACCATGAGCGTGAGCACGAACGCGACCACGAAGATGCCCGAGCCGACGCCGATGAGGATCCACTGCGCGCGGCGGTTGCTCAGCACCGCGGCGATGCCGAGGAGGAAGAGCGAGATCGCCATGAGCACGGTGTTGAGGGTGAGCTTGTCCCCGAGGAGGTTGGCCTCGTCGCCTTCCGCGAGCAGCGCCTCGGCCTTCGCGTCGAGGTCGCCGTACTCGCCGAACAGGGCGGCCTGGTAGTCCTCGTCGGCCTGCGGGTCGTGCCAGAACTCGGGCTCCGACTCGTCGAGCGCCGCCGAGGCGTCGATCGCGGCGGCGAGATCCTCGGACACGCCGACGAAGTACAGCTGGTCCCACTGCGCCTGCGCGACCGCGTCGCCGGCCTCGGCGGCGACCTGGAGCACCGCGAGCTGCTGGATCGTCTGGGAGTCCTGCACGAACTGCTGGTTGCCCTCGAGGTACAGCGACTCGGCCTCGGTCTGCGCGGCGCCGCCCTTGGAGTAGGCGGACGCCTGCTGCCCGCCGTAGAGCGCGGCTTCGAACGACGCGTACGCGGTCGCCACGGACACGATGCCGAGCAGGATGACGATGACCAGCTGCAGGTCGGAGAAGAACGGGATGCGGGTCGACGACTTCGCGTCGGAGGTTGCGGTCATGGGAGCCTCGGCTGACGGGTGCGGGTAAGGGGCGGTTCAGAGTAGCGCTCGCCGGGCCTCGGCGCGGCACCGCGGTGCGAGGGCGCGCCGACCGTACTCTCTCGTCATGGAAGGCACGGGTGCGGGTACGGCGATCATGATCGCCATCGCGGCCGCCCTCTGGTTCCTCTACTTCGTGCCCACGTGGCTGCGCCGCCGGGAGTATCTCGCGACCGAGCGCACGGCCACCCGGCTGCAGCAGACCATCCGCGTCATGGCGGAGACCGCGGAGGTGCCGACCGAGGTGCGGGTCGCGGTCACGGCGCGCGAGGCGGCCCGGCAGGAGCGGCTGCTCCGCGCCGAGCAGCGACGAGCCGACGCGATGGCGGCGCG
>JAEWKY010000004.1 GCA_023457615.1 Actinomycetes bacterium
CGGCACCCCCGGGCCGGACGGGTTACGGCTGGTACAGCAGGTCGTCGGCGGTGATGCCGCCCGGGTTGACGCCCCACTCGCTGAACAGGTCGAGGAGCTCCTGGAACTTCTCCTTCGACACCCCGCCGGCGGCGTACTCGCCGAGCGCGACGAGCGGCGGCACCTGGTCGGAGAGACCGGTCTCGGGCACGAAGTCCGCGGCCTCCTGCTGGTTCTCCTGGGCGTAGGTGTACGACTCGACGACGGCCTCCATGAAGGCCTGCGTCACCTCGGGGTTCGCCTGCATGTACGCGACCTGGCCGATGTACACCGCGCCGGGGGTGCCCGGCAGCGACTCGTCGGGCGTGATGTACGACAGGAGCTTCAGGTCGGGGTTGGCGAGCGCCATCGACAGGAACGGCTGGTTGAGCACGCCGAAGTCGGCGCCGCCCGACGCGACCGTGTCGCCGATCGACGGCAGCGGCACCTGCACGATCGAGAGCGACTCGTAGTCGGCGCCGAAGTGCTCGACGCTGTCGGCCTGCACGGGGTCGAGCAGGGCCGACTGCGCCGCGATCGACGACGCACCGGACAGGTCGTCGCCGCTGAAGTCGGCGCGCACGATGATGCCCTGGAACTCGGTGTCGTCGTCGGTCGGGATGATGTTCGCGGCACCGACGACCTGGATCGGCAGACCCTGCTCGACGGCCTCCACGACGGGCGCGAAGCTCGCGGCGCTGAACTGGTTCTGGCCGCTCACGACCTGAGGGATGGCGACGGTGCCGTTCGCGAGCACCGAGATGGTGACGTCGAGTCCGCGCTCCTGGAAGAAGCCCTTCTCGACGCCGAGGTACATCGGCACCGACGTGGCGGCCGACGGGCTCACCGAGACGTTGATCGCCGTCAGCTCGAGCGGTCCCTCGGACTCGTCGGTCACGGGAGCACCGGAACACGCGGAAAGGATCACGGTCGTCGCGACGAGCGCGGCGAGACCCGGGATTCGATACTTCATGGGATCTCCTTGATGGGGTGGGTGGGGTGGGGCTGCGGTGCGTGCGGTGCGGTGCCGTCTGACCGGTCAGGCCGCCGGCGGAGCCGGTCGCCGGACGGCGGTCAGGACGCGATTGCGGAGCTCGACGAACTCCGGGAGGGACTTGGTGGTGAGCTGGTCGCGGTGCGCGCCGAGGGGCACCTCGACCGAGTCGACGACCGAGGCGGGCGATCCGCCGAGCACGATGACGCGGTCGGAGAGGTAGACGGACTCGTCGATGTCGTGCGTGACGAGCACGATCGTCATGTTGAACTCCGCGCGGATGCGCAGCACGAGGTCCTCGAGGTCGGCCCGCGTCTGCGCGTCGACCGAGGCGAACGGCTCGTCCATGAGCAGCGCCTCCGGCTGGTAGGCGATGGCGCGCGCGATCGCGACGCGCTGCTGCATGCCCCCCGACAGCTGCCACGGGAACGAGTCGCCCACGCCGTGCAGTCCGACCGCCTCCAGCGACTCGGCCGCGAGTCGCTCGCGCTCCGCCTTCGACATCGGCTTGTGACGCAGCGGCAGCATCACGTTCTTCTCGACCGTGAGCCACGGCATGAGCGAGCGGCTGTAGTCCTGGAAGACGAGCGCGAGCTTCTCCGGCGGCCCGTCCACCGTGATGTCGTCGAAGCGCACCTCGCCCGATGTCGGCGCCAGCAGACCCCCGAGGCAGCGCAGGAGCGTCGTCTTGCCCGTGCCCGACGGCCCGACGATCGCGACGAACTCGCCGGGGCTCACGTCGAACGAGATCGAGCCGAGCACGGGCTTGTCGGCCTTGTCGGTGCGGTACGACTTGCCGAGGCCGCGCACCGACATCCGTGCGGAGAGGGCGGGCGTGTGCTCTCCCGCGCTCGGGAGTGTGGCGGCGCTCATCGGGTGGACCCTTCGTTCATGCGGCGGTGCCAGCGGAGGACGCGGCGCTCGACGAGGTCGAACGCGACGTTGAGGAGGTAGCCGAGGAGGCCCATGAGGATGAGACCCGTCCACATCGCGACGAGGTCGAACCCGGCCTGGGCCTTCAGCAGGAAGTGCCCGATCCCGGTCACCGAGACGACCATCTCGCTCGCGATGACGACGACGATCGAGATCGACAGCGCCACCCGCAGGCCGGCGAAGATCTGCGGCGAGGCGCCGGGCAGGATGACGGAGAACAGCCGGTCGCGGAACGGGAGGCGGTAGGAGAACGCCGTGTCGCGCACGGTGAGGTCGAGACCGCGCACGCCGTCGAGCGTGTTGAGCAGGATCGGCCAGGTCGCGCCGAAGAGCACGAGCGCGACGCGCGTCTCGAACCCGACTCCGAGCGCGCTCACGAAGAGCGGGATGAGCGCGATGCCGGGCAGCGCACGCAGGAACTCGAGCAGCGGCGAGAGGAAGTCGTAGACCCGCGGCATGAGCGCGAGCACGATGCCGAGCACGACCCCGACGACCGAGGCCGCGGCGAAGCCGAGGAAGAAGCTCGTGAGGGTCGGGACGACCTCGACCGCCGTGCCGCCGAGGATCCAGGTCTGCACGAAGCGGTCCCAGATCGTCGAGAGCGCCGGGAAGTAGAACGACGGCTGGGCCGCCGACGCGATCCACCAGGCGGCGATGCCCGCGACCGGGAGGATGAGGCCGACGAGGGGCAGCAGCGCCCGCCGCGCGCTCATCGGGTCACCTCGCGCGTCGACGGGTGCCAGCGCAGCGCGCGCCGCTCGAGGCGCGTGAAGACGAACGTGATGAGCAGCCCGAGCACCGCGGCGGTCAGCAGGTACACGAACGACGCCCCGACGAGCGCGTTGGCCTGGCGCACGCCGATCTGGTAGCCGATGCCCGGGGCGCTGCCGATGATCTCGACGCCGATCGCGACCAGCAGGCTCATGATCGCGGAGAGGCGCAGGCCGGTCGCGAGGTAGGGGCTGGCCGACGGGAGGTAGAGGAAGCGCACGCGCTCGTTCCACGGGATGCCGTAGGCGGCGAAGGTCTGCCGCGCGACCGGGTCGACGGCGCGGATGCCGTACGCCGACTGGATGAGCATCGGCCAGACCGACGCGAGCACGATCAGGACGATCTTCATCGTGCTCGTCGAACCCCACAGCAGCGCGGCGAGCGGGATGAGGATGACGGTCGGGATGGTGCGGAGGAAGTCGATGAGCGGCGTCGTCAGGCGGCGCGCGAACGGCGTGCTGCCCGCGAGCATCCCGAGCGGCACGGCGATCGCGATCGAGATCGCGAGTCCGACCGCCCAGCACCACATGGTCTGCCAGATGGCGGTCCAGTAGTCGCCCGACGGCAGGGTGCGCACGAGGGCGTCGCCGAAGGCGGGGATGGTCGGCAGGGTGTTCGCACTGAAGACCCCGGTCACGACGGCGAGCTGCCAGAGCGCGAGCACGAGCACGACGAGGGCGCCGCGCTGGAGCACGAGGCGGACGGTGGGACTCATCCGCGGCGCTCCGTGACGTGGGAGCGGCGGATGTCGGCGAGCCTGGGCGCGCCGATGATGCCCATGACCCCGCGGAGCTGAGAGCGGAGGATCTCGAGCACCGCGCCGAGACCCTCCGCTCCGCCCGCTGCCAGACCCCAGGTGACGGGCCGGCCGATCAGGACCGCCCGCGCGCCGAGCGCGAGGGCGACGACGACGTCATGGCCGTGGCGCACGCCGCCGTCGAGGTAGACCTCGAGCTGCGAGCCGGCCGCCTCGACCACCTCCGGGAGCGCGTCGAGCGTGCCGCGCGGGGTGTCGAGCGAGCGGCCGCCGTGATTGGACACGATGACCGCGTCGACGCCGTGCTCGACGGCGAGCGCGGCGTCCTCGGCCGTCATGATGCCCTTGAGCACGATCGGGAGCCGCGTGGTCGACCTGAGCCAGGCGAGGTCGGCCCAGGTCAGCCGTGCGTCGTGGTCCCAGACCCCGCCCGCGAGGTGGGCGTCGCGCGGCAGCACGTAGAGCGGCTGCTCCGCGCCGATGGCGCGCACGCCCTCGCGCATCTCGCGCCCGAGGATCGGGCGCACCGGCAGGTCGACGGTGAGGACGAGCGCCGTGCAGCCGGCATCCTCGGCCATGCCCGTGAGCGCGGCGGTGCGCGCGCGGTCGGCCCCCCAGTAGAGCTGGAACCAGGTGGGCCCGCCGTCGGCGGCGGCGCGCACGTCGGCCATGCTGCGGGACGTGCCCGC
Organism: Actinomycetes bacterium; assembly: GCA_023457615.1. GTDB lineage: Bacteria > Actinomycetota > Actinomycetes > Actinomycetales > Microbacteriaceae > Pseudolysinimonas_A. The sequence goes on from JAEWKY010000004.1 coordinate 4,163, forward strand.
GCTCAGCACCATGAGGGTGTCGGCGCGGCGGGCGCCGCGCGCGGTCTCGGTCTCGCCCTCGGGATGCGAGAGGTTGTGCAGTCCCGACGGCCCGACGAGCACGGGGAGCGAGACCGCGTCGCCGAGCACCGTCGTCGCGGTGTCGATCTCGCTCACGTCGACGAGCACGCGAGGACGCAGCGCCCAGCGCGTCCAGGCCTGCCGGTTCGCCGCGATCGCGCCGTTCGAGCCGGCGCCCTCCTGGATCATCGCGCGCGCGCCGGGCGTCCACACGTCGTGGGCGGCGCGCTCGAACTCGTCGAGGTCGAGGAACTGCGGCCAGTCGAGGGTCGCCCTCATCGGCGCACCTCGTCGCGCACCGGCGTCTCCATGACGCCGAGCCCGGTGATCTCCATCCGCACGACGTCGCCCTCGAAGAGGAACGACGGCGGGGTCTGGAACGCGCCGCAGCCGGTCGTCGTGCCGGTCATGATGAAGTCGCCGGGCGACAGCTCGACGATCTTGCTGAAGTCCTCGATGAGGCCCGGGATGTCGACGATCATCTCGTCGCTCCGGCCGTCCTGCCGCAGCTCGCCGTTCACCCAGCACTGCAGGCGCAGGTCGTGCGGGTCGGGGATCTCGTCCTTCGTCGCGAGCCACGGCCCCGTCGGCGCCCCGGTCGGGATGCCCTTCGCCCGGGTCATCTGCGCGTACATGGGGTGCAGCGCGACGTCCTTGAACGCGAGGTCGCGCGCGGTGACGTCGTTGCTGATCATGTAGCCCGCGACGTGGTCGTAGGCGTCCTCGCGCCGGATGTCGCGTCCGCCGCGGCCGATCACGACGGCGATCTCGGTCTCGTAGTCGAGCTGCTGCGACGAGGCCGGGCGGATGAGCGCATCGTGCGGGCCGATCACGGTGTTCGACGGCTTGAAGATGATGATCGGCTCGGAGGGCGACGGCGCGTTCTTCCGGCCCATCGCCTCGTCGACGTGCGACTGGTAGTTGCCGCCCGCGACGAGGATCTTCTCGGGTCGCGGCACGGGCGGCCCGATCCGCGTCGTCCCGGGTGCGAGGCGCTCGGGGGCGTTCGGGATCGCGGCCTCGATGATCGGCTGCAGATAGTCGAGCATCGCGAGGATGTCGTTCGTGCCCAGCTCGGTGAGCCCGGCCTGCCGCAGCAGCGGCGACAGCGGCACGATCGTGCCGTCCTCGAGGATCACGCCGGGCTGCTCGGCGCGGACCGGTCCGAAGCTGACGATGCGCATGGGGTTCTTCCTCCGGGTGGGTCGGGTCAGCCGCGGGCGGCGGCGGCGCGGCCGGCGCCGCCCGCCGTCGCGATGGTGGTCTGGAGCATCGCGTACTTGGGCGAGTACCTCTGGATGGCGCGGAACTCGTCGATCGTCGCGGTGTTCTGGTAGGTCACCTGGAACTCGGAGGCGAGCGACAGCCAGGTGGTCGGCGTCGCGCCGGCCTGCACGAGGCGCGTCATCGCGGCGTCGTGGGAGGTCGTCGTCTCGCCCGCGGTCGCGTCGACGACCATCGAGACCGCATACCCCGCGCGCAGGGCGCCGAGCGCGGTGTGCACGACGCAGCCCTCGGACATGATCCCGGCGATCGCGAGGTGGGTGCGACCCGTCGCGGCGACGGCCTCCGCGAAGCCGTCCTCGACGAAGGAGTCGAACGAGCCGGCGCGGTGCACGAGCGGGTGGTCGCCCAGCCGTGCCGCGAGCTCGGGGTAGAGGCCGCCGCGCGGGTCGCCCTCGGGTCCGAGGGTGACGACGAGGGGCACGTCGTAGGCCTGCGCGATGTGCGCGAGCGCGACGGCGCCGGTGGCGTTCTCGACGAGCGTCTGCGATCCGATCGAGTTCGCGAAGCCCGTCACGTAGTCGATGAGGACGATCGCCGTATCGGCGGGGGTGCGCGGCCCGAGGTCCATGACTTCTCCTTCTCAACTCTGAGCAGTTCCGTCACTCTACAGACACCACTGATATATTTCAATTGTTGCGCCGCGGCCCGTGTCGGTCGCTCGCGGCACCCCGGTGGAGCGCTGATACTCTCTGGGAACATCTCGAGCGAGGGCAGGCGATGGCGCATCGGAAAGTGATCGAGACGGGCTCCCCGATCACCGCGGATCGGCAGCTCTCTCTCACCGATCAGATCTACGAGCGCGTGCGCCAGGAGATCATCGAGGCCACATGGCGTCCCGGGCAGGTGCTGCTCGAGCCCGAGCTGGCCGCCCTCTACGGCGTGTCGAAGACGCCCGTGCGCGAAGCTCTGCGGCTGCTCGTGCAGGAGGACTGGGTCGTCATCCTGCCCCGCAAGGGCTACCTCGTGCGCCCCCTCCGTCTCGGCGACGTGGGCGAGGTGTTCGGGCTGCGCATGATGATCGAGCCGGCGCTCATCGCCGACACCGCCCGCACAGGCGGCCCGGCCGCGATCGAGGTGCTGCGCTCCCACCTCGACGAGCAGCGTCGCACCGACGCCGACCTGCAGCGCTCCCTCGACGCCGCGCGGCGCTTCCATCTCGCCGGCGCCCAGCTCGCCCGCAACCGCCGGGCCGAGAGCGTGCTCGAGCGCCTGCTCGCCGAGGTGCGGCGCCTGCACTTCCTCATGCCCGACGTCGAGTCGCACATCACCTCGAGCGTCGAGATCGAGGCGCACGAGGCCATCCTCGCGGCCGTGGAGGCCGGCGATCCCGAGCGCGCGGCGAACCTCATGCGCGATCACCTCGGCGAGGTCGCCCGCACGATGGTGAACGCCTTCGCGCTCGTGCCGCTCGACTGACCCCGGCCCGGGCTCAGACCGCGAGGCCTCGCGCCAGCACGGCGTCACGGGCGGCGGCGAGCCGCCCCACGGCATCCGCGGGGGCATCCGGGGTCATCCAGCCGACGTGGCCGTCGGGCCTCACGAGCAGCGCGCCCTCGCCGAGCGGGTAGCGGTCGGACGCGAGCGCGAGGGCGGAGAGGCCGAGCGACTCCGCGGCGACGAGCCACGCGGAGTGCGCCGCCGCGGCGACGACGGTCAGCCGTCCCTCGAAGGCGTCGAGCGTCGAGCCGTCGGCCAGCGCGACGTGCGGCGCCCGCCCGCCGAGCACGGGGCGCGCGTAGGGCGGCGCGCCGTCGGCCACGGGGGCGTACGCGAACCCCAGGTCCTGCAGGAGCGGGTCGACATGCGACTGCTGCTCGGCGAGCAGGGTGCGCAGGGCGTCGCGGTCGTCGTCGATCATCGCGCGCTTGACGGCGACGAAGCGCTTCGAGTTCGCCGTCGACCAGGCCGCGTTCGACGCGGCGACCGGGCGGCGTTCGGTGTCGTAGCTGTCGAGGAGCGACGCCGGGGCGGAGCCGTCGAGCACGCGGGCGAGCTTCCACGCGAGGTTGTGCACGTCGGCGAACCCGGTGTTGATGCCGAAGCCGCCGGTCGGAGGGAAGCAGTGCGCGGCGTCGCCGGCCAGGAACACCCGGCCGGCGCGGTAGCTCTCGGCGACGTCGGCGCTGATCCGGAAGGTCTCGATCGACTCGAGCACGGGGTCGAGATCCGCGACGCCGACCGCGCGCCGCACGACCTCGCGCGCCTCGTCGGGCGAGAGCGCCGCGGGCCGCTCGGCGGCCGGCGGATTCTGCACGATCGTGACCCAGCGCTCGAACGAGCCCGCCGGCGCGACGCCGACCAGCGCGTCGCCGCCGCTCTGCGTGTAGTACATGATCGCCGGGCGGTGCGCGGCGAGTTCGGACAGGTCGCCGTGCCAGAGGATGCTGTGCCAGTACGGCGTCGCGCCGCCCGATCCGAAGGCGATGCCGAGGCCCGACCGGATGCGACTGCCGACCCCGTCGGCGGCGATCAGGTAGGGAGCGGAGTACGTGGCGCCGTCGGCGGTCGTCACCCGCACGCGCGTGCCGTCGTCGTCCACCGCCGTGACCTCGGCGCCCCGCACGACGCGGATGAGGGGGTCGCCCGCCGCCCGCCGGCCGATCACGTGCTCGAGGCGGTCCTGCGGGACGCGGTACGGCGCGACGCTGCTCCAGCCCTCGTCGACGGACTCCATGGTCGACGTGCGCGCGATCTCCTCCCCCGCGAGCGTCGTCGTGTAGACGAACCGATGGGAGTCGCCGGGCATCGCGATCGCGCGCAGGTCGTCGTCCCAGCCCCACACGGCCGCGAGCTCGCTCGCCCGCATCCGCAGGCCGCGCGCCTTGGGATGCGTGCTCGCCGCATCCCGTCGCTCGAGGACGAGGGTCGGCACGCCTTGCCGGGCGAGGAGCAGGGCCCCCGCGAGGCCGACGGGTCCTCCGCCGACGACGATCACCGCGGGGTCGGTCACAGGGTCGGTCACGCGACGATCTCCTTCCAGATGTCCTCGGGCGCGGGGAGCGCGCCGTCGGGCAGGTACTCGAGGCCGATCATGCCGGAGTATCCCGCGCGCTCGAGCACCGTCAGGATCCGGCCGATCGCGATGCCCCCGGTGCCGGGGCGCCCGCGACCGGGGAAGTCGGCGAGCTGCACGTGGCCGATGAGCGCGGCGTGCTCGCGGACGAACGACTCGGGGTCCGCCCCGCTCCCCGTCAGGTGGTAGACGTCGGCGAGCAGCGCGATCTCGCCGTCCGCCCGCGCCGCCCAGCCGGCGACCAGCTCGGCCGTCTCGTGCGGGTCGCCGAGCAGGTAGTCGGGATGATCGCGCGGGTTCAGCTGCTCGATCACGAGCCCGATGCGCGACCGTCCGGCGCGAGCGGCGAGGCGCAGCACCCGCTCCTCGAGCGTGGCGAGCCCCGACGCGCGCCCCTCCGGCGGGATGTTCCCGGCGAGCACGTTGAGCCAGCGCACCCCCGTGCGCGTGCCGAGATCGAGCGCCGCCGCGGAGTTCGCGTCGAAGTCGTCGGCCGCACGCGGCAGCCCCGCGACCCCCCGACCACCCCAGGCCTCCGCGCCCTCGGTGAGGTTGAGCAGGTGCAGGCGCGCGTCGTGCCGCTCGAGGGCGGCGACGAAGGCGTCGAGCTCGGCGGGCGCGGGCGCCGGCTCGGGCCAGGGCCACCACGACTCGAGCACGCGATAGCCCGAGCTCACGGCACGCGCGACACGGTCCGCCGGCGGCGCGTCGCCGGCGAGCAGCGAGATGGCGAGCGAGAGGCGGGTCGTGCCGGTCGTGGTCACGACGTCGCCCCGTAG
>JAEWKY010000005.1 GCA_023457615.1 Actinomycetes bacterium
CCTCGTAGGTGCGCACGCGCGACGACGCGTCGAGTCGGGTGCCGACGAGCGAGGTCATGCGGGAAGTCTACGGAGCGCCCGGGCGTCCGGCTGACCCGGGAACCGGATCGAGGTCAGTCGCGGGTGATCGGCAGGCTGAAGGTGCCGCCCGCCCACGTGCCGTCGAGGGGGATCGAGTCGCCGCCGTCGTAGGTGCCCGTGAAGTCGTAGTCGCTCTCGACGAAGACCAGGTGGATGTCGAGCGCGGTTCCCGAGAGCGACCAGGTGTCGGTCGCGTCGTCGAAGCGGCTGCCGCCGTTGAACGCCACCGCGACGGTGCCGTCGGGCTGGAACTCGAGCACCCAGCTGTCGCCGTCGGAGTCGGTGCCGCTCCAGGTCGTGCCGGCGAGGTCGGAGCCGCTGCCCGGGTCGCCCCCGGTGCCCGGGTCGCCGCCCGTGACCGGGAGGGACGGGAAGCACGCCGTGAGGAGCGCCCCGAGGAGCACGACCGCGCCGGCGGCGCTGAGGGGACGACGGAGGTTCATGGTCGGGACCCTAGCGCCGCCGGGTGACGCGCGCGAGCCGCCGGGCCGCGCCCGCACGAGGAAGGAGGGGCCGGCGCGACGCGCCGACCCCTCCGAGAGCGTTCCGAGTCGAGTCGCTCAGCCCTCGGTGAGGGTGAGCGTGAAGGGGCGACCGGCGTAGCTGCCGTTGAGCGGCAGCGAGGAGCTGCCGTCGTAGGTGCCCGAGAACGTCACGTCGCCGTTCTCGAAGCCCGTGACGGTGAGCTCGACGGCGGTGCCGTCCTGCGACCAGGTGTCCTCGGGCACGTCGGTGAAGTCGCCGTTGAACGAGACGCCGAGCGTGTTGTCGGCCTGGAACTCGATCTCCCAGCTGTCGCCGTCGGAGTCGGTGCCGCTCCAGGTGCCCGCGAGAGCGGTCGCGGTGTCGCCACCGGTGTCGCCGCCGGTGTTCCCACCGGTGCCGGGGAGGGAGGGGAAGCACGCCGTGAGAACGGCGACGAGGAGCAGGGTCACGGACCCGATGCTGAGAGAGCGACGGAGTGTCATGTCTGTCACCCTATCGGGGGACAGCACTCAGGAAAAAGCCACGCCACGCCGAGGATTCTGGGCGAGCGCCTGGTCGACGGCGGCGCGGACGGTGCTGCCCCCGTAGCCCCGCCGCGCGAGGTAGCCGCTGAGCCGACGGACCGCGGTCTCGCGGTCGAGGTGACGCAGTTGGGGCGCGCGCTTGAGCGCGAGCTCCCGCGCCCGGGAGAGCTCGTCGGAGGAGTCGACGAGCTCGAGCGCGTACTCGATCGCGGCCGGGGCGAGGAGGCGACGGGTGAGCTCGGCGGCGATGGCCGTGCGTCCGAGTCCCTTGCGCTCCTGCAGCGTGCCGACGAGGTTCTGCGCGAGGGCGACGTCGTCGAGGTAGCCCTCGCGCTCGAGGCGGGCGACATCGGCGTCGATCTCGGCGTCGTCGAATCCGCGATCGCGCAGGTGACGCTCGAGCTCGCGGCGGGACAGTCCGCGGCGCGCGAGCGCCGTGATCGACACGTGGCGCGCGGCCCCGGCCGGCGCGAGGTCGTCGTCGTGCGCGCCGTCGGCGAGGGAGCCGGAACGGCCCGACGGCATCCCGCGGCGGGGTGCGCCCGCGGAGTCGTCGTGCGCGAGCTCGTCGTGCCCGGGCGTCGCCTCCTGCGGGATCACTCCCGGCAGGTAGGTGACGCGGGCGAGCACGCCGTCGAGCCGTTCCGGCGACGCCATTACTCGCCCGACGCCTTGAGCTCGGCGACGTCGCCGACCGGCGGCACGATCGAGGCGACGTTCGACGCATCGGCGGCCGCGGCCTTGCCCGCCCCGACGCCGAGCTTCACGAGGATCTTCTTCTCGATCTCGTTCGCGATGTCGGGGTTCTCGAGCAGGAAGTTGCGCGAGTTCTCCTTGCCCTGGCCGAGCTGGTCGCCGTCGTAGGTGTACCAGGCGCCCGACTTGCGCACGATCTCGTGCTCGACGCCGTAGTCGATGAGCGAGCCCTCGCGCGAGATGCCGACGCCGTAGAGGATGTCGAACTCCGCCTGCTTGAAGGGCGGGGCCATCTTGTTCTTGACGACCTTGACGCGCGTGCGGTTGCCGACCGCCTCGGTGCCGTCCTTGAGGGTCTCGATGCGGCGGATGTCGAGGCGCACCGACGCGTAGAACTTGAGCGCCTTGCCGCCCGCGGTCGTCTCGGGGCTGCCGAAGAACACGCCGATCTTCTCGCGGAGCTGGTTGATGAAGATCATCGTCGTCTGCGTCGAGGAGAGGCCGCCCGTGAGCTTGCGGAGCGCCTGCGACATGAGGCGCGCCTGGAGGCCGACGTGGCTGTCGCCCATCTCGCCCTCGATCTCGGCGCGCGGCACGAGCGCGGCGACCGAGTCGACGACGATGCGGTCGATCGAGCCCGAGCGCACGAGCATGTCGGCGATCTCGAGCGCCTGCTCCCCCGTGTCGGGCTGCGACACGAGGAGCGAGTCGATGTCGACGCCGAGCTTCTTGGCGTACTCGGGGTCGAGGGCGTGCTCGGCGTCGATGAAGGCCGCGATGCCGCCGTTGCGCTGGGCGTTGGCGATCGCGTGCAGCGTGAGCGTCGTCTTACCCGACGACTCCGGACCGTAGATCTCGATGATGCGGCCGCGCGGGAGACCGCCGATGCCGAGCGCGACGTCGAGCGCGATGGAACCCGTCGGGATGACGGCGACGGGAGCGCGCTCGTCGGAGCCGAGCCGCATCACCGTGCCCTTGCCGAACTGGCGGTCGATCTGGGCGAGAGCGGTCTCGAGGGCCTTCTCGCGGTCTGCGGGAGTGGGCATGTCGTGTCTTCCTTCGTTCGGCGGAGCGACTGCGGTGCGCAGCCGGTCCGATGCGGTGCGCCCATCGGCTGCCATCCCTGCGCCGGCCGGTAAGGCAAGGCCGGTGCTCTCGTGACAAAGGCTGTCGGTGTCCGACGAGTGCGACGCTACGCCCGAGGACCGACATCGGTCGGGACCGACGGGCGGAGAACGGAACGACTCGTCTTCGAACGACTCTGTGGAGGACACTACGCGCATCCGAACGGATGTTCGATCACCGACACGCGGCGTGTCGGAGGAGGGAGCTACCCGCGCGCGGGCTTCGGCCGTCCGGCGCCGTGCCAGCGCTCCCGCGGCACCTCCTGCACGCGGCAGAGGGCGAGCCACACGTCGCGCGCCGGGAGCCCGGCGGCCAACGCCTGCTCGGGCGTGCGGTTGCCGAGCTCGACGATCACCGTGTCCCGCAGCAGCACGCGGCCGAACGCGCCGAACTCGTCGTCGACGGCGCGCGCGAACTCGGAGATCTTCAGATTCGGCGAACCCGGCTCAGCGGACCGCGAGGTCCGCGTCGAACTCGGCGACGAGCTCGTCCGGCAGCGTGTCGGGCACGCGGTCGTACGCCGTGGTCGTGTCGAACGTCACGCCCTCGATGACGGCGAGACGGTCGCCGACCTCGCGCATGATCACCGAGATCGGGGTGTCGAGAGCATCCGCCACCGAGGCGAGGATCTCGCTCGAGGCCTCCTTCTGGCCGCGCTCGACCTCGCTGAGGTAGCCGAGGGCCACCGACGCGCGGGACGCCACCTGACGGAGGGTCATCGCCTTCTGAAGGCGGAAATCGCGGAGGACATCGCCGATCTCCTGACGGACCAGAACCATGGTGTCCTCCTTCTCTCCTGTCATTCGGAGGCCTCGCGGACTCCGGTTCGGGGTGGCCACACTACCCCGGGTGCTACGTGAACTCTAATTCGCGTCACCTCGGTGAAGCCTGAGACGACACGATCTGTAACAGGATCGACACAGGGGCTATTCCCGCACCATCCCCAGGACGAGGGCGAGGGCCGCCGCGACCGTCTCCCGGCGGATCTCGTCGCGGTCCCCGGTCAGCGCGAGGCGCGTCGAGGTGACGCCGTCCGCCGTGGCGAGGCCGAGCCACACGGTGCCGGGCAACCGGCCGTCCTGCGCGTCGGGACCGGCCGCGCCGGTGGTGGCGAGCCCGACATCCGCCCGCGTGAGGTCGCGCACGCCCGTCGCCATCTGCTCGGCGACCTGCGGATGGATGGCGCCCTCGCGACGGAGCAGCTCGCGATCGACCCCGAGCAGCTCGGCCTTGAGCCGCGTCGCGTAGGCCACCACCCCGCCGAGAAGCACGGTGGATGCGCCCGGGACCGCGACGATCGCGGAGGCCACCGCTCCCCCGGTGAGGGACTCGGCGACCGCGATCGTGAGCCCCCGGGCGCGGAGTGCGGCGACGAGCTCGGGCGCCGCGTCAGGTCTCGACACCGCCCGGCCCGCCTACTCGGCGACCGGGGCGGGAGGCGCCGGACGCGCGGACGGCCGGCCCTTCCAGGCCTGCCACAGGTACTCCGCGCCGCTGACGAGGGTGATCGCGACGGCGAGCATCATGAGCACGAGGTCCAGGGTGCGCACCCCGTCGCCGAAGAACGACCACAGCGGCACGAGGGCGAACGAGATCGCGATGATCTGCACCCAGGTCTTGATCTTGCCGAGCAGCGACGCGGGGATGACGTGGTCGCGCAGCGCCACGAGCCGCAGCACCGTGATGCCGACCTCGCGCACGAGGATGACGACCGTGACCCACCAGTCGAGCTCTCCGAGCACCGAGAGCGAGACGAGCGCCCCCCCGATGAGCACCTTGTCGGCGATCGGGTCGAGCAGCTTGCCGGCGTCGGTGACGAGGTTGCGGCGACGCGCGAGATAGCCGTCGATGCCGTCGGTGGCCGAGGCGAGGACGAAGAGGCCCGCGGCCACGTAGCGCAGCACGCCGTCGGAGCCGCCGTCGACCAGCAGGAGCACGACGAAGACCGGGGCGAGCAGGATGCGCGCGACCGTCACGATGTTGGCGACGTTCCCGGCGCTCGCGACGCCCTCGCCGTCGCGCACGACGCGCCCCCGCATCGGGTTGACCCTCGGCGCGGGCGACTGCGTCACTGCTACTCCCGCCCCGTCAGACTCCAGGCGTCCTCGTCCGAGCCGCCCTCGGCATCAGGATACTCCGACCCGGAGGCCCCGGCCGCCGGTGCCGGGGCACCTCGCAGGCGGGCGAGCACCTCGGGCAGCTGCTCGGCGGTGACGAGCACGTCGCGCGCCTTCGATCCCTCGGAGGGGCCGACGATGTCGCGCGACTCGAGGAGATCCATGAGGCGACCGGCCTTCGCGAACCCGACGCGGAGCTTGCGCTGCAGCATCGAGGTCGACCCGAACTGCGTCGTGACGACGAGCTCGGTCGCCTGCAGCAGCAGCTCGAGGTCGTCGCCGATGTCGGCATCCACCTCGCGCTTCTCGACGACCGCCTCGACGTCCGCGCGGTACTCGGGTCGCGCCTGAGCCGTGACGTGCGCGACGACCGCCGCGACCTCCTCCTTGGTGACCCACGCGCCCTGCACGCGCACGGGCTTGGAGGCGCCCATGGGCAGGAAGAGTCCGTCGCCCTGCCCGATCAGCTTGTCGGCGCCGGGCTGGTCGAGGATGACGCGGCTGTCGGTCATCGACGACACCGCGAAGGCGAGCCGCGACGGCACGTTGGCCTTGATGAGACCCGTGACGACGTCGACCGAGGGGCGCTGCGTCGCGAGGACGAGGTGGATGCCGGCCGCGCGCGCGAGCTGCGTGATGCGCACGATCGAGTCCTCGACGTCGCGCGGGGCGACCATCATGAGGTCGGCGAGCTCGTCGACGACGACGAGGAGGTAGGGGTAGGGCTGCAGCACGCGCTGCGAGTTCTCGGGCAGCCGGATCTCGTTCGTCGCGATCGCGCGGTTGAAGTCGTCGACGTGCGAGTAGCCGAACGACGCGAGGTCGTCGTACCGCATGTCCATCTCCTTCACGACCCACTGCAGCGCCTCGGCGGCCTTCTTGGGGTTCGTGATGATGGGCGTGATGAGGTGCGGCACGCCCTGGTACGCCGTGAGCTCGACGCGCTTGGGGTCGACGAGCACCATGCGCACCTCGGCCGGTCGCGCGCGCATGAGGATGCTCGTGATCATCGAGTTGATGAACGACGACTTGCCGGATCCGGTGGAGCCGGCGACGAGCAGGTGCGGCATCTTGGCGAGGTTGGCGACGACGAACCCGCCCTCGACGTCCTTGCCGAGGCCGATCGTCATGGGGTGCTGCTGGCGGGCCGCCGCGCTCGAGCGCAGCACGTCGCCGAGCGAGACGGTCTCGCGGTCGCGGTTGGGGATCTCGATGCCGATCGCGCTCTTGCCCGGGATGGGCGAGAGGATCTGCACCTCGTTCGAGGCGACCGCGTAGGCGAGGTTCTTGGCGAGCGCGGTGACCCGCTCGACCTTGACGCCGTGCCCGAGGGCGATCTCGTAGCGCGTGACCGACGGGCCGCGCGTGAAGCCGGTGACGCGCGCATCCACCTGGAACTGGCTGAGCACGCTCGTGATCGACGCGATCGCCTCGTCGTTCGCCGCGGTCTTCTTCTGCGGCGGGTCGCCCGGCACGAGCAGCGACGCGGCGGGGAGCCGGTACGGGCGGCGCGGCGGGGCGGAGTGGCGGCCGACCGGCTCGGGGAGGGTCTCCGGATCGGGCAGCTCGGTCGGCACGGACGGCACGCCCGCGTCGTCGCGCAGCCCGCGACCGCCGGCGACCTCGCCCGTGGAGAAGCGGCGCACGGCGTCCTCGGCCTTGTCGAGCTCGGCGAGCAGGTCGAACGGGTTGGGCTCGTCGGCGGGCAGGATGACGTCGGTGACGCTCTCGCGCTCGAGCGACGTGTCGTACGCGGGCTCGTGGCCGCCCTTCGGCGAGCGCTTCCACCAGGGGCGCGAGGAGGCGTCGGTCGGGTCGTCGTCGAGTCCGAGGTCGCTGAACGAGGTGCCGAACTCCGGCTCCGGCGCGGGGGCGCGGGGGGCGCGCTGCGGCAGCTCGGCGCCGAAGAGGTAGCTGTAGGCCTCGCCGAGGCGCGGACCGATGCGGTTCGGCGGCGTCTTGGTGAGGATGAAGAGCGAGAGCACGCCGAGCGCCACCGCGAGGAGGACGGCGAGCCACGCGGCGCCGATCGCGACGAACGGCCAGGTCACGATCCAGCCGAGGATGCCGCCGCCGTGCGCGAGCGCCACGGCGCCGTCGCCGGGCTGCGGCTGCCCGCCGAAGAGGTGGCAGAGCGCGCTCACGGTCGTGAGCAGGAGCACGAGGCCGACGCCGAGCCGGCCGTTGTCGTGCACGCTCGACGGATGCCGGAACAGCCAGAGCGCGAAGAACAGCATGATCACCGGCAGCGCGAACGCGACGCGGCCGAGGAGGCCGCCGAAGGTGTACGCGTCGAGCGCGATGGCGACCTCGTGCGTGGGGTTGAACCACTCGACGACCGCCCCGCCGACGGCGAGCACGACGAGCAGGAAGGGGACGCCGTCACGGCGCTCCTCGGGCGCGAGGGTCTCCTTGCCGAAGAGACGCGCCGCCCCGCCGACCGCGTGGGCGAGCGACATCCACACGCTCGTGAGCACGCCGGGCTCCTCGACGCGCTCCGGGCTGCGGCCCTTCGGGTAGCGCTTCGTCGGGTTCGCGCTCGTCGATCGCGCACGCGAGGTCGAGCGCGCGCGCGAGGTCGACGACCGGGTTCCCGTGGCCATGCGGTCACGGTACCCGCGGCCCCGGCCGGTTCCGCGGAGCGACACCCAGCACGGGGCGGGGCGCCGCTGAATGACCGAAATCACGTTCCCAGTCATTTAGACTCGACGGCATGCGACCGAGCGTGCCGACCGCCGCGATCCTCGACGCGGCCGCCCGGCTCGTCGCCGAACGCGGGTTCGAGGCCGTGCGCATGGAGGACGTCGCCGCCGGCGCCGGGGTCGCGAAGGGCGTGCTCTACCTGCGGTTCGCGGGCAAGGACGCGCTCCTGCTCGCGCTCGTGCGCCGCGAGCTCGCCCTCGCGACGCGGGCGACCGCCGAGCTCGTGCGGGCCGATCCCCGCGGCGGACTCCTCTCCCGCCTGTTCGCGAGCTCGGTCGCCGCCCTCCGCTCCCGCCCCGCGCTCCTGCGCTTCTACCGGGACGACCCCTCGCCCGTCGGCCGACTCGTGCGCGCCCGCGCCGACGACCACCGGCCGCGCGCCCTGCTCGGCGC
>JAEWKY010000006.1 GCA_023457615.1 Actinomycetes bacterium
ACCGACACGTCGTCGGTCGCGGCGATCGCACTCGGGCGCGGCATCGCGGCGGGACCGGCGTGGCACGCCGCGAAGACCGTCGAGTGCGGCAGCCAGTGCACGACCGAGCCGCTCGGCGGCGGCGTGCTCGTCGAGATCGACGACGCGGGATTCACGATCCACCCGCTCAACGACACCGCGGCCGCGACGCCGCAGACCGTCGCGGCGCACATGCTCTACGAGAACGCCGACCCGTTCCGCATGCGCGAGCCCGCGGGCATCCTCGACACGAGCGCCGCCGTCTACACGGCCGTGACCGACCGCGTGACGCGCGTCGAGGGCTCGATCTTCGAGGAGGCGGAGCAGCCGACGATCAAGCTCGAGGGCAGCGCCCTGCGCGGCTACGAGACCATCTCGCTCGTCGGCATCCGCGATCCGCACATCCTCGCCCACCTGGACGAGTGGCTCGCGCGCTTCACCGAGCTCGGACTCACGCCGCGGGTGCGGTCGTCGCTCGGGCTCGAGCCCGACGCCTACGAGGTCGACCTGCGCGCGTTCGGGCACGACGCCGTGCTCGGCGCGCTCGAGCCCTCTCCCGCCGCCGCGCCCCGCGAGGTCGGCGTGCTGCTCAAGGTGCGCGCCGCCGACCAGGCCACCGCGACGGCGATCGCGAAGGTGGCGAACCCGATCATGCTGCACCTGCCGCTCGAGGGCATGACCCACCTGCCGAGCTTCGCGTTCGCGACCTCGCCGGCCGAGATCGAGCGCGGCGCGAGCTACGAGTTCGTGCTCCAGCACGCGCTCCTCGTCGACGACGAGGGCGAGCTCTTCCGCACCGAGTTCGAGGAGGTCTCCGCGTGAGCACCCGTCCGCTCGACGAGGTCGCCGACCTCGTCCGCGCCAAGAACGCGGGCCCGTTCTGGCTGACGCTCGACGTGTTCCTGCCGACCGACGACGCGTACGCGCGCGTGCTCGCGTCCGACGTCGTCGACCCCGCCGTCGTCGGCCCGCTCTACGGGACCTCCCCCGAGGCGGTGCGGGTCTTCCCGCAGCCCGCGCTGCGCGTGGTCAAGATCAGCTTCCCGCGCCCCACGGTGCAGGGCAGCTTCGGCGACCGCGACATGCACTCCGGGCAGCAGCACGTGCTGCTCGCCGCGCTGCCCGTGCCCGACACGGCACCCGGCGCGACGCCGGACGCGGGCTGATGACCTCCCGCGCCGCCGATGCCGTCATCATCGGCGCGGGCCTCGCCGGCCTCGTCGCCGCCGCGGAGCTGCTCGACGCCGGCAAGACCGTGCACGTGCTCGAGCAGGAGCCCGCGGCGAGCCTCGGCGGTCAGGCGTGGTGGTCGTTCGGCGGCATCTTCCTCGTCGACTCCCCCGAGCAGCGGCGCCTCGGCGTGCGCGACTCGCTCGACCTCGCCCGGCAGGACTGGCTCGGCAGCGCGGGCTTCGACCGCCCCGAGGACCTCTGGCCGCGACGCTGGGCCGAGGCCTACCTCGACTTCGCCGCGGGCGAGAAGCGCGCGTGGCTGCGCCGGCTCGGCGTCTCGTTCTTCCCGGTCGTCGGCTGGGCCGAGCGCGGCGGCGACCGGGCGTCGGCGCACGGCAACTCGGTCCCGCGCTTCCACGTCACGTGGGGCACCGGCCCCGGAGTGCTCGCGCCGTTCCTGCGACGGGTGCAGGAGGGGATCGAGTCCGGCGCCGCGACGATCTCGTTCCGGCACCGGGTCGACCGCCTCGACACCTCCGCGGGGGCGCTCGTCGGCGTGAGCGGCACCGTGCTCGCCGACGACGACGCGCCTCGCGGTGCGGCCAGCAACCGGGATGCCGTCGGCGAGTTCTCGGTGAGCGCGGCGGCGGTGCTCGTCGCGAGCGGCGGCATCGGCGGCGACCACGACCTCGTGCGCGCCCAGTGGCCGTCCCGGCTGGGCACGCCGCCGACGTCGATGCTCTCGGGCGTGCCGGAGCACGTCGACGGCCGGATGCTCGGCATCGCCGAGACCGCGGGCGCGCGACTCGTCAACGGCGACCGCATGTGGCACTACGTCGAGGGCATCCGCAACCACGCCCCGGTGTGGGCGCGGCACGGCATCCGCATCCTGCCCGGACCCTCGTCGCTCTGGCTCGACGCGACGGGGCGCCGGCTGCCGACGCCGCTCTTCCCCGGCTTCGACACCCTCGGCACGCTCGAGCACCTCGTCGCGACCGGGCACGACCACTCGTGGTTCGTGATGACGCAGCGCATCCTCGAGAAGGAGGTCGCGCTCTCCGGCAGCGAGCAGAACCCGGACTTCACGAATCGCGACCTGCGGCTGCTCGCGACCCGGCTCGGCCCGGGCGCCCCGGGACCGGTCGAGGCGTTCAAGGAGCGCGGAGCCGACTTCGTCGTGGCGGAGACGGTGCCCGAGCTGCTCGCCGGGATGCGCGAGCTCGACGAGACGGGGGTGCTGGATGCCGCGCGCGTCGCGGCGGAGATCACCGCGCGCGACAGCACGCTGCGGCACCCCTTCGGCAAGGACGCGCAGCTCGCCGCGATCCGGCAGGCCCGCACCTACCGCGGCGACCGGCTCCTGCGGGTGGCACCGCCGCATCGCCTCACCGATCCGAAGGCCGGACCGCTGATCGCCGTGAAGCTGCACGTCATCACGCGCAAGAGCCTCGGCGGCATCGAGACCGACCTCGACGCCCGCGTGCTCGACGCCTCCGGCTCCGCCATCCCGGGCCTGTTCGCGGCGGGCGAGGTGAGCGGCTTCGGCGGCGGCGGGATGCACGGCTACCGCGCGCTCGAGGGCACCTTCCTCGGCGGCTGCCTGTTCTCGGGCCGCGCGGCCGGTCGCGCCATGGCGGCGTCGCTCGGATGAGCACCCTCGCGGCGGAGCAGCGGCGGCAGGATGCCCGGCGCCGGCTGCTCACCGCCGCGCGGTCGAGCGCGCTGCTCGGCCGGCTCTCGGCCCGACCGTGGCCCGACGTCGCGACGACGATCGGGGTCTCGCGCGCGTCGCTCCTCGGGCTCTTCCCGCGCGAGCAGGATCTGCTCGACGCGCTCACCGAGCAGCTCGTCGCCGAGACCTCGGAGCGGCTCGGGGCGGCGGCCGACATCCCGCTCCCCCGCCGGCGCGGCGACGACGACGCCGTGCGCGAGCTCGTCCGCCGCGTCGTCGCGGCGCGTCCGCTCGACCGCAGCGGGCTGCTCGTGCG
>JAEWKY010000007.1 GCA_023457615.1 Actinomycetes bacterium
GCCGGCTGCTCCGGCGGCGCGGTCGGCTCGGCGGCGGATCGCCGCGGTCCGGGGTCGCCCGACTGCGGCGTGATCCCTCCGAACAGCGAGGCCAGGCCGTCGCGCTCGTCGTCGTTGTTGAAACTCACTTCGCCCTCCCCCGCGAGCCTAGGCGACTCCGCGCCGCGCGGGGCGGACCTCCGGCTGCGGATCGCGTGGGAACGCGTGCGGTCATCGCGCGATCACCCCGGCGAGGGTCTTCTTGCCGCGCCGCAGCACGGCGAGACCCCCGGGCAGGAACCCGCCGTCGACCGTCGCGTCGGCGGTCTCGATGCGCGCGTTGTTGAGGTAGACCCCGCCCTGCTCGATCGCGCGACGCGACTCCCCCAGGCTCGTCGTCAGGCCGGCATCGACGAGCAGCTGCGCGACCGTCGCCCCGGAATCCGCGGTCGCGGAGGGCAGCTCGGAGATCGCCGAGCGCAGGGTCGCCTCGTCGAGGGCGCCGAGATCGCCGTTGCCGAAGAGCGCATCCGCCGCCGCGAACACGGCCTCCGTCGCCGCCGCGCCGTGGACGAGCGTCGTCACCTCGCGCGCGAGCACGCGCTGCGCCTCGCGCTTGAAGGGCTCGCTCGCGACGGCTGCCTCGAGGCGCTCGAGCTCCGCACGCGGCAGGAACGTGAACACCTTGAGGCGCGCGATGACGTCGGCGTCGTCGGTGTTGAGCCAGAACTGGCTGAACGCGTACGGCGACGTGAGCTCGGCATCCAGCCAGACCGCGTTGCCCTCGCTCTTGCCGAACTTCGTGCCGTCGGAGTTGGTGATGAGCGGCGTGCCGATCGCGTGCACGCTCGTCGCGGCGGCCTTGTGGATGAGGTCGACGCCGCTCGTGAGGTTGCCCCACTGGTCGCTGCCGCCGGTCTGCAGCACGCAGCCGTACGCGCGGTGCAGGTGGAGGTAGTCCATCCCCTGCAGCACCTGGTAGCTGAACTCGGTGTACGAGATGCCCTCGTCGGACTCGAGGCGCCGGGCGACGATGTCCTTCTTGATCATCGTGCCGACCCGGAAGTACTTGCCCACGTCGCGCAGGAGGTCGATCGCCGACATCGGCGCGGTCCAGTCGAGGTTGTTGACCATGCGGGCGGCGTTGGCCCCGTCGAACGAGAGGAAGCGCTCGACCTGCGCGCGCAGCCGGCCGACCCAGTCGGCGACGGTCTCCGGCGTGTTGAGGATGCGCTCCCCCGTCTGCCGGGGATCGCCGATGAGCCCCGTCGAGCCGCCGACGAGGCCGAGGGGTGCGTGCCCGGCGAGCTGGAGGCGGCGCATGAGCAGGAGCTGCACGAGGTTGCCCAGATGCAGGCTCGGCGCCGTCGGATCGAAGCCGCAGTAGAACACGATCGGCGGGCCGGCGAGGAGCTTCTTCAGCTCCCCCGCGTCGGTGGAGACGTGCACGAGCCCGCGATAGACGAGCTCGTCCCAGACGTCGTCGAAGGACGGGTCATTGGCGAGCACGGTTCCGGACACCGGGACAGAGTACCCGCCTCTCGACCCGGAGTACGCCGCACCCTAGGGTGTTCCCGTGCTCCCCCGGACCCGCCTCGCCCGCGCGGCAGCCACCGCCGCCGCCCTCGTCGTCGCCGCGGGCGCCCTCCTCGCCGGGCCTGCGGCCTCCGCGACCTCGTCGGACGTGAACGACTTCGAGTTCGAGTCGATGCACGTCGACTTCACGCTCGAGCGCGGCGCCGACGGCACCTCGAACCTGCGGGCGGTCGAGACGATCGTCGCGCTGTTCCCCGAGTTCGACCAGAACCGCGGGATCGTGCGCGACATCCCGTCGCTCGAGTGGGTGGGCTCCCCCGAGACGGAGTACGTGCGCTTCGACCGTCACGTGCAGGTCGTGAGCGTCACGGACGAGGACGGCGACGCCGTGCCCTACGAGCGGTGGGACGGCAGCGACTACGACGGCACGACGTTCGTCTCGCTCGCCCTCGGCACCGACGAGTACGTGCACGGACGCACGGTCTACGTCATCGAGTGGGTCGCGCGCGACGTCGTGCTGCCGTTCGCCGACACGGGCGCCGACGAGTTCTACTGGGACGTCAACGGCACCGGATGGCGTCAACCGTTCGGGTCGGTGACCGCCGACATCCATCTGGGCGCGGGTCTCGCCGACGCGCTGACCGGCGGCACCGACTGCGCGTCGGGCGAGGCCGGTTCGGACGCGCCGTGCGCGCTCACCCGCACCGACGACGGCTTCCGGATGGAGGCCGGGGCGCTGTCGGCGGGCGAGAACGCGACCTTCGCGATCGGCTTCGACCTCGGCACGTTCCGCGCCCCGGTGCCGCTCGAGCGCACGTGGCCGTTCCGCATCCTGCCGTGGGTGCTGCTCGGCATCCTCGCGGCCGCCACCGTGCTCATCGTCGTGCTGCGCCGCGTGCTGTGGAACCACCACCCGGGCCGCGGCATCATCGTGCCCGAGTACGAGGGACCGGACGAGCTCGGCGTCATGGCGGCGGCCTCGTTCGTGGGCAACCGCAAGGCGGCGCTGCCCGCCCAGCTCGTGCGGCTCGCGACGGAGGGCGTCGTGCGGCTCATCGAGAACTCGGAGGCGCCGAAGGACCGGCGGTTCGAGCTCGAGCTCGTCGAGCTCTCGAAGGCGCAGGGCCCCGACGACACGGCGGCGCGGAAGCTCTTCGACAAGAAGGCCAAGGACGGCACGAAGCTCGTGCTCGACCGGCAGGACCGCAAGCTCGGCGATCGCATCTCGACGCTCCAGTCGATCGCGGTGGGACTGCTCGCGAGTCGCGGGTATCTACGACAGGGGCCGAAGAGTCCGCTGCGGCGTCTCATCTTCTGGCCGGGGTTGGCGGTGCTGCTCGCGAGCATCGGGCTCGTCGTCTACTGCGCGGTGCGCAACGTCGGCAGCACGCTGCTCACCTGGCAGCTCATCGTCGCGATCGTCGGCGCCATCCTCGTGATGGGCTTCAGCGGACGCCCGATCCGACGCACCGAGAAGGGCGCCGCGGCGTACGACCAGCTGCTCGGCCTGCGCGACTACCTGCGGCTCGCCGAGGCCGATCGGCTGCGCGTGCTGCAGAGCCCCGAGGGCGCGGTGCGGGAGCGCGTCGACCCCGACGATCCCGCGGCCGTCGTGCG
The DNA here is from genome assembly GCA_023457615.1 of Actinomycetes bacterium. Lineage (GTDB taxonomy): Bacteria > Actinomycetota > Actinomycetes > Actinomycetales > Microbacteriaceae > Pseudolysinimonas_A. The sequence continues at coordinate 3,133 of JAEWKY010000007.1, forward strand.
GCTCTACGAGCGGCTCCTCCCCTGGGCGATCGTGTGGGGGGTCGAGGACGAGTGGGCGAAGGTGCTCGCGGACCGCTACGACGAGACGGTGCCGCCCTCGGACTATCTCAAGTTCAGCTCCGGCCTCACGGGGATCGCGACGCTCGGCACGTCGTACGCCGCGAGCTCGTTCTCGACGACGCCCACGGCCTCCTCGTCGTCGTCCGGCTCGGGCGGCGGCAGCTTCTCGGGCGGATCGTCGGGCGGCGGGTTCTCGGGCGGCGGCGGCGGGGGCGGCGGCGGCGGCGGTCGCTGAACGGCTCGATCCTGGATTCCCTGGAATCAAGTTCCAAGACTTGATTGTCTAGATTCAAGTCTCTATCCTTGATGCATGTACGTGCTCACCGTCGACCAGATCGACAGCCGCCACCACGCCGACCGGGTCGAGGCCGCCCTGGCCTCCCTCGCGCGACGGCACACCGGCGACCTCGTCGCCGCACCCGAGCGCACCGCGGGTGACGAGTTCCAGCTCGCGACGCGGAAGGCCGGCACGGCGCTCGAGATCGTCCTCGGCCTCGTGCGCGACGGCGCGTGGAGCGTCGGTCTCGGCGTCGGCGAGGTCGAGACCCCGCTCGGCCCGAGCGTCCGCGCGCTGAGCGGGAGCGCCTTCGTGCGCGCGCGCGAGGCCGTGACCGCCGCCAAGAAGCGTCCCGCCCGGTTCGCCCTCGTCGCCGACCCCGCGGGCACGGCGGAGCTCGACCCCCTCGTGCGGCTCGTGCTCTTCCTGCGCGAGCGCCGCACGCCCGAGGGCTGGGAGCTCGCCGACGTGCTCGAGGCCGAGCCCGAGCTCACCCTCACCGACGCCGCGGCACGGCTCGGCATCAGCGCGCAGGCCGCGAGTCAGCGCGCGCAGACCGCCGGCATCCGCCTCGATCGCGAGGCGCGCGAGGCGATCACCGCGCTCCTGGCCGACCTGGATGCGAGGATCGGGGGATGATCCAGCAGTTCACCGGAACCGTCAGCTGGGCGGGAGCCCTCGTCGTCGTGCTCGCCGCCGTCGGCATCTCGGTGATCGCCATCCGGTTCCGGCAGCCCGTGCTCGCCCTGTTCGGCCTCCTGCCCGTCGGCCTCGGCATCCTCGCCCTCGTGCTGAACGTCGAGCTCGCCGAGCCGCCGGTCGTCCCCGCCCTCGTCGCCCTCGGGCTCGCCGCGCTCGGCGTCGTCGGCGGCAACCCGCTCGCGGTGTGGGTGCTCGAACGCGCGTCGAAGGGCGACGTCGACGGCGGCGACCACGGCGGCATCCTCGTGCCCGAGGCGACCGCGACGGGAGCCCGGAGTACGACCAAGAAGCGCGAGGTGCTGCGCGGCGGCACGTGGATCGGCTACCTCGAGCGGGTCGCGATCATCGGCGCCATCGCCGTCGGCCGCTTCGAGGTCATCGCGGCGGTCATCGCGATCAAGGGCCTCGGCCGGTTCTCCGAGCTCGACACCCCCGAGACGCGGGAGCGGTTCCTCATCGGCACCCTCGTGAGCATGATCTGGGCCGGCGCGTGCGGCACCCTCATCGTGCTCTCCGGGATGCTCTGACCTTGCGTCCTCAGCCGCGCTTCTTCGGCACCGACGCCTTGTAGGGCGAGACGGTCGGATCCCCCGGCAGCCAGAAGCGCCACGGGTAGTCGGCCGAGCCGCCCGGGCCCGAGACGCCGGTGCGCGGCCCGGTCGCGAACGAGGGCACGGGATGCGGCGGCAGCTCGAGCCCGAACTCCCGGCCCAGGCGGGCACCGTCGTCCGAGAGACGGAGGTCGAGAGCGACCGTGAGCCGCGCGGGGCCGCGCGCGAGGTCGGCATCCGTCTTCGACGTCACGCGCCGCGCCCGGGCGGCGTCGAGTCCCGACACGATCTCCCCCGCCCGCAGGAGCACCCCCATCGGCTCGCCCTCCCCGCCGCAGACGACGTTCGCGCACGTGTGCATGCCGTACGTGAAGTACACGTAGAGGTGCCCCGCGGGGCCGAACATCGTCGCGTTGCGCCGCGTCGGCCCGCGGAACGCGTGCGACCCCGGGTCCTCGCCGCCGAGGTAGGCCTCCACCTCGGTGATCCGCAGGCTCGCGCCGCGCCCGTGCAGCACCGCCCCGAGCAGGAGGGGCGCGACCTCGACCGACGGCCGGCCGAGGGTCTCGAGGAGCGAGCTCAGGATGCCGTCCCCGGCACGAGCGCGCGCACCGCGGCGGTGAGGGCGGCGAGCTGCTCCGCGACGCGCTCGGGAGCGGTGCCGCCGACGCCCGAGCGCGACGCGATCGAGCCGTCGACCGTGAGCACGTCGCGCACGTCGGGTCCGAGGCGGGGGTCGATCGACGCGTAGTCGGCGTCGGACGGCTCGTGCAGCTCGAGGCCGCGCTCCTCGCACAGCCGCACGAGGGCGCCCGCGATCTCGTGCGCCTCCCGGAACGGCACGCCCTGCCGCACGAGGTGGTCGGCGACATCGGTCGCGAGCGAGAAGCCCTGCGGAGCCAGCTCGCGCATCCGCTCGGTGTCGAAGGCGAGCGTCTCGACCATGCCGGCGAACGCGGGCAGCACGAGCTCGAGCGTCGCGACGGAGTCGAAGACGGGCTCCTTGTCCTCCTGCAGGTCGCGGTTGTAGGCGAGCGGGAGTCCCTTGAGCGTCGTGAGCAGTCCCGCGAGGTTGCCGACGAGCCGTCCGGCCTTGCCGCGGGCGAGCTCCGCGATGTCGGGGTTCTTCTTCTGCGGCATGATGCTCGAGCCCGTCGAGTACGCGTCGTCGAGGCGCGCGAAGCCGAACTCGCGCGTCGTCCACAGGATGACGTCCTCCGCGAAGCGCGAGACGTCGACGCCGATCTGCGCGGCGACGTAGGCGAACTCGGCCACGACGTCCCGCGCGCTCGTCGCGTCGATCGAGTTCGGCAGCGGATCGCCGAGCCCGAGCTCGCGCGCCACGAGGGCGGGGTCGAGGCCGAGGGCGCCGCCCGCGAGCGCGCCCGCCCCGTACGGCGAGGCGAGCGCGCGCACCCTCCAGTCGCGCAGGCGCTCGAGATCGCGCACGAGCGGCCAGGCGTGCGCGAGCAGATGGTGGGCGAGCAGGATCGGCTGCGCGTGCTGCAGGTGTGTGCGGCCCGGCATGACGGCGCCGGGATGCGCCGACGCGGCGGCGGCGATCGCGTCGACGAGGCGCACGAGCTCGCGGCCGATGACGTCGGCGTGATCGAGCAGGAAGAGCCGCACGAGGGTCGCGATCTGGTCGTTGCGGCTCCGCCCCGCGCGGAGCTTGCCGCCGAGCTCGGGCCCGACGACGCCGACGAGCGCGGCCTCGAGAGCGCCGTGCACGTCCTCGTCGTCCGGCGTCGCGACGAGCTCCCCCGCGTCGAGGCGACGGGCGAGCTCGTCGAGCCCGTCGTGCATCGCCCCCTCCTCGGCGGGGGTGAGATGGCCGGCGGCCGCGAGGGCCTTCGCGTGGGCGTGCGACCCCGCGAGGTCGTAGTGCGCGAGCGCCCAGTCGAAGTGCGTCGAGCGGCTCAGCGCGGCGAGTTCGGGGGCGGGACCGCCCGCGAAGCGTGCTCCCCAGAGCTTGGCCATGGTGTTCTCCGTCGTTCTCGGTTACTCAGCGTACGGGTCGGTAGGGTGGCCACATGTCCGAGCCGAACTCACCATCCGACCCGATCCCGCCGGTTCCGCCGGCGCCCGCCGCTCCCGCCGAGCCGTCGTTCACGTACGGCAGCCCCGAGCAGCCCCCGGCTCCGACCGCCCCCGAGGCTCCCGTCGCGCCGCCCGCCTACGGCGAGCGCATCCCCGGCTACGTCCCGCCGCCCGCGCCGCCGGCCCCGGGCTACGCCGCCCCGCCGGCTCCCGGCTACGGACAGCCCGGCTACGGACAGCCCGGCTACGGCGCCGCCTACGGTCAGCCCGGCTACGGCGTGCCGCCCGTGCCGCGCCGCCGCACGTGGGACGTCGTGTTGACGATCATCCTGCTGGTCGCGGGTCTGGTCGGCATGATCATCGGGCTGTTCTACGCCTGGATCTTCTCCGACCCGGCCCTGTTCGGCGAGGTCATGGCCCAGCAGGGCATGCCCATCTCGGTCGACACGCGCGGCGCGGGCGTCATCATCGCCGTGAGCCACGTCGTGCTCTACCTCGTCGCCGCCGGCGTCGGCATCCTGCTGCTCGTCAAGAACAGGATCGCGTTCTGGGTGCCGCTCACGGCGGGCGTCGTGGCCGCGCTCGTCTTCTGGGGCACGATCTTCGCCGTGGTGCTCAGCGACCCCTCGGTGATGAACTCGGTCTACTGAGGCAGGCGGGGCGGCCGGGATCACCC
>JAEWKY010000008.1 GCA_023457615.1 Actinomycetes bacterium
CGCGTGGACCCCGCCGCAGCGCTCGACGGCGACGCCGTGGGAGTGCGGATGGCTCGACGGGGGAGCCGTCGCCGCCGCCGTCCAGCTCGGCGACGTCGGGCCCGCGGCCGGACCCTCGGGCCCCCCGGAGGACACCCTCAGCGGCATCTGGCAGGCGCGGGCAGGAGCCCTGTGGTGCTCGCTCGACGGCGGATTCTCGGTGGCCTTCGTCCCCGGCTCCGGCTGGGCCTGGGACGACGCGAGTGCCGGCGGTGCTCCGGTCGAGGTCGCGGGAGCCCAGGCTGCCGCCCTGCTCTGCGAGCCGCGTGACGGCGGGACGGACTGCGCGCTGCGGGTGCTCGCCGGCGAGACGATCGTCGAGTTCTGGTACGGCGGGTCCGCGGAGGAGGCGACCGGGACGGCGCTCCTGATCGCCGGAGCCGAGGCGGCCCTGCCGCTTCTCCCGCTCGTCGACGTGTGACCGACGTCTTCCGGCCCGCACGAGCTAACGTCGGACCGGGCGCCCCGATCGGATCAGGCTCGGCGTCCGGGGGAGTCGTACGTGGCGGGGGAAGACCGGGAACCGGTGACGGTCGATGTCGCGGGTGTCGACGTGGTCGGCGGGACGCGTCCGCGCGTGCGGGGCGTGCGCCGTCTCTCGTCGCGGCCGGGCGGGGAGCTGGCAAGCCGGCTCGCGCCCTTCGTGGTGCGCGAGCTCGCCGCGCAGCTCGCCGTGCCCTATGCGCGGGAGCGTCGCCTGCTGGTCGTCGGATCGCCCCCGGGCATCGAGGGCGCGGAGGTGTGGGGCACACCCGCCACCGAGCCGCTGCTGCTCCTCGGTGGCCTGCGCCCCGACCTCGTGGTCGCTCCCGGCTCGCGGTCGGGCACGACCGTGATCGCCGACGGCGACGCGGTCCCCGGGACGGGTCGACGCACCACGGTGGGGTCCCGCACGCCGCTCGGCCGCCTGCTCGCCCGGGTGGGTGGCAGCGAGCTCGTGGTCGCGACCTCGCTCCCCGGGGTGATCGCCGCCGAGGCGCTCGGGGTGTCGGCCCGGCTCGTCGCGAACGACGCGGGTTCGGATGCGGAGGAGTACTACGCGGCGACCGGACGATCCGGCGACGAGGTCGCCTCGACGATCCAGGAGGCGACCGAACGCGGCGGCGCCCCCGGGCCGGTGTGGGATCCGTACCCGACGCTCGAGGCGTTCCCCGTCGGACTCTGGGGCGTCGACGCCGATCCCACGATGATCGCCGCGATCGGTTGGCGGGCGCGCCAGGCCCTCGCCGCGCGGACCGACGCCTGACCGACGCCGGTCGGATCCGGCTCGGAGCGGTCACGGGAGCGCCCCTTCCTCGGACGGAGGGTGCCGAGGATAGGATGGGGTGTAATCCCTCCGTTATCCACCAGGGAGTCCCGCCATGCCCGCCATCGTGATCGTCGGCGCCCAGTGGGGCGATGAAGGCAAGGGCAAGGCCACCGACCTTCTCTCGAGTCGCCTCGACTACGTCGTGAAGTTCAACGGCGGCAACAACGCCGGCCACACCGTCGTCATCGGCGACGAGAAGTACGCCCTGCACCTGCTGCCCTCCGGCATCCTGACGCCCGGCGTCGTGCCCGTCATCGCGAACGGCGTCGTGATCGACATCGAGGTGCTCTTCGAGGAGCTCGACGCCCTCACCGCGCGCGGGCTCGACGTCTCGAAGCTGCTGGTGAGCGCGAACGCGCACGTCATCACGTCGTACCACCGCACGATCGACAAGGTCACCGAGCGGTTCCTCGGCAAGCGCCAGATCGGCACGACGGGTCGCGGCATCGGACCGGCCTACGCCGACAAGATCAATCGCGTCGGCATCCGGATCCAGGACCTGTTCGACGAGAACATCCTGCGCCAGAAGGTCGAGGGCGCCCTCCACCAGAAGAACCACCTGCTCGTGAAGGTGTACAACCGGCGCGCGATCGCGGTGAACGAGGTCGTCGACGAGCTGCTGACCTACGCGGAGCGGCTGCGCCCGATGGTCGCGGACACGTCGCTCGTGCTGCACCAGGCGCTCGAGGCCGGCAAGACCGTGCTGTTCGAGGGCGGCCAGGCGACGATGCTGGATGTCGACCACGGCACCTACCCGTTCGTCACCTCGTCGTCCGCCACCGCGGGCGGCGCCGCGACGGGCTCGGGCATCGGCCCGGCGAGGCTCGAGCGCATCATCGGCATCGTCAAGGCGTACACGACGCGCGTCGGCTCGGGTCCGTTCCCGACGGAGCTGTTCGACGAGAACGGCGACTTCCTGCGCACGACGGGCGCCGAGTTCGGCACCACGACGGGCCGCCCGCGCCGGGTCGGCTGGTACGACGCCCCGATCGCCCGCTACGCGTCGCGCATCAACGGCGTCACCGATTTCGTGCTGACGAAGCTCGACGTGCTCACCGGCATCCCGTCGATCCCCGTCTGCGTCGCCTACGAGGTCGACGGCGTGCGGTTCGACGAGCTGCCCGTCAACCAGACGGACTTCCACCACGCGACGCCGATCTACGAGGAGTTCCCGGGCTGGACCGAGGACATCTCGGGCGCCCGCACCTTCGACGACCTGCCCGCGAGCGCGCAGGCGTACGTGCTCGCCCTCGAAGCCATGTCGGGCTCGCGCATCTCGGCGATCGGCGTGGGCCCCGCCCGCGACGCGATCGTCGTGCGTCACGACCTCATCGGGTAGGTTCCGCTGCCGTTAGTTGCACGCGCGTGCGAACTCCGGGGCGCGATTGCGACCATCGGGCGCGCAAGCAGCGAGCGACGGCGCAAGCAGCGAGCGACGGCGGCTCAGAGCAGCGCGACGAGGCGGTCGGGCGGTCCGGAGGCGGCGCGGTTCCCGGCCGACTGAGGGCTACGCGGATTTCTGCCCGATCCGGATCATGTTGCCGGCGGGGTCGCGGAAGGCGCAGTCCCGCACGCCGTAGCCCATGTCGCTCGGCTCCTGCAGCACCTCGCCGAGTCCCGTCGCGCGGGCCCTCTCGAACGCGGCGTCGACGTCGTCGGTGTCGAACACGATCGGGCCGAAGACGCCGAGCGCGACGAGCGCGGCCACCTGGTCGCCCTCCTGCTCGGAGCGGCCGGCGTGCGGCTGGCTGATCACGAGCTGGCCGATCGAGCTGGCGGGCGACGCGAGAGTGACCCAGCGGAACTCGCCGTACGGCACGTCGTTCACGACCTCGAGGCCGAGCGCGTCGCGGTAGAACGCGACGGCGGCGTCGACGTCGGGGGCGAGCACGGGGAAGTGGGACACGGTGATCGTCATGACGCCGACGCTACGCGCGCTGCTCCCCGCGGCGCTTCTCCGAAACCGCTCGTGTGGGCCGCATCCCGACCATGACGGTCTGCGGCGGGAGGTTCTCGACGCCCGAGTGGTCGAGCGCGCGGAACGCGGTCGGCGTGAGCCCGACGATCTCGGTGAAGCGCGAGCTGAACGACCCGAGCGACGTCGCGCCGACCGCGAGGCAGACCTCGGTGACCGTGAGCTCACCCTGCCGCAGCAGGTCCTGCGCGCGCTCGATGCGTCGCGTCATCAGGTAGGAGTACGGCGTCTCGCCGTAGGCCGCGCGGAACCGCCGGGCGAAGTGCGAGGGCGACATGAGCGCGCGCCGGGCCATCTCGGGCACGTCGAGGGGCCGGGCGTACTCGCGATCCATGAGGTCGCGCGCGCGGCGCAGATGGGCGAGGTCGGCGAGTTCCTCGGGCAGCACGTCGGCCAGCGTACGCTGAGCGCCATGACTCAGACCCCGTGCCGGGCGTGCGGCTCGGTCGACGTCATCCCCGACGCCGTCGTCAACGATCACGACCAGGTCTCCTGGCGGCCGCTCGGCGTGACCGTGCGGCTCGCGCATCCGGAGTCGACCGACATCCTCGGCATCACCGCGGCGACGCGCGACACGATGACCGTCCCGCTTCGCGCGCAGGTGTGCGGCGAGTGCGGGCTCACCGAGTTCTTCGCGGCGGATCCCCGCGGTCTCCGGGCGGCCTACCGAGGCTAGCCCGCGGCGGCGACCGCCGCGAAGGCGAGCAGCGACAGCCATCCGCCGAGCGCGACCGAGACGATCCACAGCGCGATGCTGATCACCCAGTCGCGCGCCGCCGGGTTCGCCTCCGCGCCCCCCTCGGTCGGCGTGAGGCCGAAGTACCGCCTCGCCTTGCCGTCGTAGACGAAGCGGTCGCCCGTGATGCTGCGCGACCCCACGAGCGTCGGCGCGAGCGTCTTGCTCGACACGACGAACCAGACCGGTGCGAGGCCCATGACGACGAAGAGCGTGCCGCAGACGATGTTGACGACGATCCCCTGCCCGCCGTTCGCCTCGGCGAAGAACTGGATGCCCAGACCGGTGAACATGATCGGCCAGCCCCACGCGACGAGCGAGAGGCCGAATCCGCGCGCGAGCGCGAGCGCGATGCCGAACGACAGGAAGATGCCGAAGATGCCCAGCGGTGCGAAGAAGACGACCGACTCGGGGCAGACCGCCTCGATCGAGTAGGGGCCGCCCGAGGCGCACGAGCCGCCGAGGCTCATGACGGCGGCCGCCGCCTGGTAGAGCCCGAGGAAGAAGAACGCGAAGGCGACCCACGAGAGCACCGAGCCGCCGAGACGGCCCACGGGCGTGTCGAAACGCGTGAGCATCAGCCCGCCGTCCCCACCGCGTGGAAGGCGAGCACCGAGAGCCAGCCGCCGAGCGCGACGCCGACGACGGCGAGACTCAGGCTCAGCGTCCAGTCCTTCGCCGTGGGGTCGACCGGGTCGCCCTCCGGCCGCACCGCCGTGAAGGCCGAGCGGCGGCGCCCCTCCACGTACGTGAACGGACGGCCCTCGGCATCCGTCGCCCCGAGGAAGAACATCCGCGCGGCCGAGCGGATCGCCCAGACGAACGGCACGAGCCCCATGACGACGAACATGAGGCCGAGCAGGATGTTGGTGACGATCGCGGCGCCGAGCGTCGCCCCCCAGGCGAACTGCAGTCCGAGACCGACGAAGAGGATCGGCCACGCCCAGAGGTAGAGCGGTGCGCCGAACTGGTTCGCGACGACGAGCGAGATGCCCGCGGCGATGAGCATGCCGAAGATGCCGATCGGCGCGAACACGACGACCGCCTCGGGGCACTCCGTCTCGATGACGTACGGCCCGCCCGACGCGCAGTAGCCGCCGAGGCCGATGACGACGCCCGCGGTCTGGAACAGCCCGAGGAACGAGAACGCGAAGAGGAACCACGACACGAACGAGCCGGCGATGCGCCAGGCGGGGGTGCGCACGCGATGCATGGCCACACCGTAGTGGCTGCGAGGATGGGCGTGTGAGCGCCACTCGCCCCGCACGCCGCGTGCTCGAGGGTCGGTTCATCCGGCTCGAGCCCTTCACGCCCGATCACCTGCCCGACCTGTGGCGGGCGATCGGGCATCCCGAGGTGTTCGCGGGCGGCTACGGCGGCGGGCCGGCCGGTCTGCCCGCGGATGAGGCCGCCTTCCTCGAGTGGGCGCCGAGGAACATGCCGCACGAGACCGGCAACACCTATGTGGCCCGCCTCGTCGCGGGCCCCGACGCGGGGACGGTCGTCGGGGCGTCGAGTCTCACCGACTTCGACGAGCACCTCGAGCACGCCCACATCGGGTACACCGCCTGGGACCCGCGGGTCTGGGCGGGTCCGGTCAACCCCGAGGCGAAGCTGCTCATGCTCGGGGAGGCGTTCGACGCCGGGTTCGGGCGGGTCAAGCTGCAGGGCGACGTGCTCAACGAGCGGTCGCGCGCCGCGATGCTCAAGCTGGGGGCGACCTTCGAGGGCATCGTGCGGCGCGACAAGCCGCGTGCCGACGGATCGTGGCGCGACACCGCCGTCTACTCGATCCTGATCGACGAGTGGCCGGGCGTGAAGGCGGGGCTCGAGGCGCGACTCGCGTCGGCCGTGCCGCCCGTGCTCGCTCGCTAGGATTCGGGCATGGCCGAGATCGACGAGGGAACGCGCGCCGAGCTCGCGGAGCTGCGGCAGAGCATCGACAACATCGACGCCGCGCTCGTGCACATCCTCGCCGAGCGGTTCAAGGCGACGCAGCGCGTCGGGCGGCTCAAGGCCGAGCGCGGGCTCCCGCCGTCGGACCCCGAGCGGGAGCGCACCCAGATCGCGCGGCTCCGCGCTCTCGCCCTCGACGCGCAGCTCGACCCCGCCTTCGCGGAGAAGTGGTTCAACTTCGTCGTCGCCGAGGTCATCCACCACCACGAGCAGATCGCGTCCACCGGCTCGATCTCGACGCGACCGTGAGCTGGGACCCGCGGGCCCTGCCGTCGCAGCAGGGGCGCACGATCGTCGTCACGGGCGGCTCGACGGGCATCGGCTACTGGGCGTGCGAGCAGCTCGCCGCGGCGGGCGCCCGCGTCGTGATCGCCGCGCGCTACGCCCCGAAGGCGCAGGATGCGATCGCGGCGATCCGCGCGCGCGTGCCGGGCGCCGACGTCGTGCACGTGCCGTTCGATCTCACCTCGATCGCCTCGGTGCGCGACGCGGCGGCGGCGATCGCGGGGCTCGGCGGGGTCGACGTGCTCGTCAACAACGCGGGTCTCGTGGTCGCCTCGCCCCGGCGGAAGACGACGCAGGACGGGCTCGAGCTCGAGGTCGGCGGCAACTTCGTCGGGCACTTCGCCCTCACGGCGCTGCTCTTCCCCGTGCTGCGCGACCGCGTCGTCGGCCTCGGCTCGATGGCCACGAAGATGGTGCGGCTCGATCCGACCGACCTCATGTCGGAGAGGCGCTACTCGCCGTTCCGGGCCTACGCGTTCTCCAAGCACGCCGTGCACGGCTTCGCGTTCGAGCTCGACCGCCGGCTGCGCGCCGCGGGCGACCCGCGCAAGTCGCTGCTCGCTCATCCCGGGTACGCGGTCAACGAGCTCTCCGCGAAGCGCCCCGACGTCATCTCCAACTCGAAGGGCTGGCAGCGGCTCGGCGGGCTGCTCTCGGCGCCGTTCGCGCAGGGCAAGGACCAGGGCGCGTGGCCCGTCGTGCGTGCGGCGGTCGACCCCGCGGCGGAGTCGGGCGAGTTCTACGGCCCGGGCGCGATGCTCGGGATGCGCGGCACCCCGGTCGCGCAGGCGCCCGTCGCGTCGTCGTCGTCCCCGGAGTTCGGCGCGAAGCTCTGGGCCCTCGCCGAGGAGTGGTCGGGCGTCCGATTCCCCGTCGGTTGAGTGCCCGGCGCAGCCGGGTGTATCGAAACCGCCCCCGAGCATCTCGCAGGCGAGGTTTCGATACACCGCGCTGACGCGCGGCACTCAACCCGCGGGTGGGTCAGCGGGCGGGGTAGCCGACGACGGGGCCGAAGTGCTCCGCCAGGGTGCCGCGCGACGCGTCCCGCAGCTCGTCGAGCGACACCTCGAACTGACCCTGCACCTCGAGGGCGCCGCCGGTGTCGGTGACGCCGACGCGCAGCACGGGGTAGCCGCGGCCCTCGCACAGCCGCGTGAACCTCACGTCCTCCTCGCGCGGCACGGCGACGAGCACGCGGCCCGTCGACTCCGAGAACAGCGCCGTCGCGAGATCGACGCCATCCCGCGCCGTCAGCTCGTCGAGGAAGACGCGCGCCCCGACGCCGAAGCGCAGGATGCCGTCGGTGAGCGCCGTCGCGAGCCCGCCGTCGGCGAGGTCGTGGGCGGCGTTGAGCAGTCCCTCGTGGGCGGCGGCGGCGAGCAGCGAGGCGAGGGCCTTCTCGCGCGCGAGGTCGACGGCCGGCGGGCGACCGCCGAGGTGGCCGTGCACGACGCCGGCCCACGCGGAGCCGTCGAGCTCGAGCGCGGTCTCGCCGAGCAGGTAGAGGTTGTCGCCGGCATCCTGCCAGCCCGACGGCACGCGGCGGGCGACGTCGTCGATCACGCCGAGCACGGCGACGACGGGCGTCGGATGGATCGGCACCTCGCCCGTCTGGTTGTAGAACGAGACGTTGCCGCCGGTGACCGGGATGCCGAGCTCGAGGCAGGCGTCGGCGAGACCGGTGACGGCCTGCTCGAACTGCCACATGACCTCGGGATTCTCCGGTGAGCCGAAGTTGAGGCAGTCGGAGACGGCCGCGGGGGTCGCGCCCGTCACCGCGACGTTGCGATAGGCCTCGGCGAGCGCGAGCTGCGCCCCCTGGAACGGATCGAGGTAGCAGTAGCGGCCGTTGGCATCCGTCGCCACCGCGAAGCCGAGTCCCGTCGACTCGTCGACGCGCACCATGCCGCCGTCGTCGGGGTAGGAGAGCGCCGTGTTGCCCAGCACGTACTTGTCGTACTGGTTGGTCACCCACGACTTGTCGGCGAGGTTGGCGCTGCCGACGAGCTTCAGCAGGTCGCCGTGCAGCCCGTCGCCCGTCACGGGACGGGGCAGGGCGGATGCCGTGTCGGCGTTCAGCGCGTCGATCCAGGTCGGGCGCGTGATCGGGCGCTCGTAGACGGGGCCGTCGACCGCGACCGTGCGGGGGTCGACATCCACGATCTTCTCGCCGCGCCAGGTGATCGTGAGGCGTCCGGAGTCGTTCACCTCGCCGAGCACGCTCGTCTCGACGTCCCACTTGGCGGTCACCGCGAGGAAGCCCTCGAGCTTCTCCGGCGTGACGATCGCCATCATGCGCTCCTGGCTCTCCGACATGAGGATCTCCTCCGCCGTGAGCGTCTCGTCGCGCAGCAGCACGCGGTCGAGTTCGATCGCCATGCCGCCGTCGCCGTTGGAGGCGAGCTCGGAGGTCGCGCACGAGATGCCGGCGGCCCCGAGATCCTGGATGCCCTCGACGAGGTCGCCGGCGAAGAGCTCGAGGCAGCACTCGATGAGCACCTTCTCGGCGAAGGGGTCGCCGACCTGCACGGCGGGGCGCTTCGTCGGCCCGCCCTCGGAGAACGTGTCGGACGCGAGGATCGAGGCGCCGCCGATGCCGTCGCCGCCCGTGCGCGCGCCGAACAGCACGACCTTGTTGCCCGACCCGCGCGCGTTCGCGAGGTGGAGGTCCTCGTGCCGGAGCACGCCGACGGCGAGCGCGTTGACGAGCGGGTTCGCCTGGTACACCGGGTCGAACCAGGTCTCGCCGCCGATGTTGGGCAGGCCGAGGCAGTTGCCGTAGAAGGAGATGCCGCTGACGACACCGGGCACGACGCGCGCGGTGTCGGGGTGGTCCACCGCCCCGAAGCGGAGGGCGTCCATCACCGCCACCGGTCGGGCGCCCATCGAGATGATGTCGCGCACGATGCCGCCGACGCCGGTCGCGGCGCCCTGGAACGGCTCGATGTACGACGGGTGGTTGTGACTCTCGATCTTGAAGGTGACGGCCCAGCCCTCGCCGATGTCGACGACGCCGGCGTTCTCGCCCATGCCGACCATGAGGTTCTTCGTCATCTCCGGGCTGACCTTCTGCCCGAACTGGCGCAGGTGCACCTTCGACGACTTGTAGGAGCAGTGCTCGCTCCACATGACCGAGTACATCGCGAGCTCGCCCGACGTGGGACGGCGGCCCAGGATGTCGCGGATGCGCTGGTACTCGTCGGGCTTGAGCCCGAGCGCCGCGTAGGGCTGCTCTCGCTCGGGAGTGGCGGCGGCGTTCTCAACCGAGTCGATCATCGTGTCGAGTTTACGGCGCGGCGGGGGCGGCGAGGGCCGCGAGCGTCTCGTCGGCTCCGGCGACCCCCGCCCCGACGACGAAGCCCCGGCCGCCCTCTCCCGCCGCCCCCCCCGCCCGCGCCCCTCACTCCGTCAGCGCATCACTCGAACGCGCTCCGTCGCCGACTCGCCACGAGGATGCCGCCGACGAGCACGAGGCTCAGCACGACGATCACGCCGGGCCACGGCGAGGCGCCGCCCGTGTCGGCGAGACCTCCGCCGGCGCCCACCACGTAGGCGAAGCCGTCCGCGAGCGTGTACAGGCCGCACGCGACGGTGCCCGTCACGGTGACGTCGACCGTCCCGGTGCCCGCCGGGGTCACGGCGCTCAGCACGCCGTCGCTCAGCACCGTGAAGCTCGCGGCGTCGACGCCGTCGAACGTCACGGCCGTCGCGCCCGTGAAGCAGCTGCCGTTGATCGTCACGCGCGTGCCGCCCGCGGGGTCGCCGGTCGCGGGCGCGATGCCCGTGATCGTCGTCGCCGGGAGGAACACGAATGCGAGCGGAGCGGACATCCCGTCCGGATGCGCGATGCGCACCCAGGCGATCCCGACGTCGCCGAGCGGCGTCGTCGCGGTGATCGTCGCGTCGTCGACGACCGTGAACGCCGTCCCGGCGATCCCGTCGAACGTGACGCCGGTCGCGCCGAGGAAGCCGGAGCCCTCGATCGTGACGTCCGTGCCTCCGCTCTGCGGGCCGTAGTCGGGGTCGATGTCCGTGATCACCGGCGCGTCGACATCGATGTACTCGAACCCGCCGAAGAGCGTCTCCGGGCCGTCGCAGGCCGCCGAGCCGATCACGGTCACGTCGGCGAGGCCGGGGAGCCCGGCCGGCGTCGTCGCGGTGATCGACGTGTCGCTGTTCACGACGTACGCCGCGGTCGCCCCGTCGAACGTCACCCCGGTCGCGCCCGTGAAGCACGTGCCGGTGATCTCCACGACGGTGCCGCCGAGCTCCGACCCGAACGCCGGGTCGACCCCGTCGATCGAGATGAGCGGCGTGTACAGGAAGTCGACCGGACCCGAGTCGGGGCCGGGCATCACGACGACGACCCCGACGAGCCCGGGCGCGTGCGCCGGGGTCTCCGCCGTGATCGTGGAGTCGTCGACGACCACCACGTCGGTCGCCGGCACGCCGCCGAACGTCACACCCGTCGCCCCCGTGAAGCCGGTGCCCGAGATCGTGACGGGGGTGCCGCCGTCCTCCGGACCCTCGTCGGGGGTGATCGCCGTGATGGTCGGGGCACCGGGCTGCACATAGGTGAAGCCGCCCGGCGCGACGGTCGCACCGCCGCACGCGGGGGCGCCGAGCACGACGACATCGACGATCCCGGTGCCCGCCGGAGCGGTCGCGGTGATCGAGGTGTCGCTGTTCACGGTGAACGCCGTCGCCGGGACCCCGCCGAAGCTCACGCCCGTCGCGCCGAGGAAGCACGTGCCGACGATGTCGACGATCGTGCCGCCGGCCTCGGGCCCGAAGTTCGGGTCGATGTCGGCGATCGAGATGAGCGGCGTGTACGTGAACGTGCCGGGCAGCGACGGTCCGGACGGATGCAGGATGACGACATCCACCGGTCCGGGCGCGTGCGCCGGCGTGATCACCGAGAGCTCCGTGTCGCTCACGACCGCGAAGCCCGTGCCCGGGATGCCGTCGAACAGCACGCCCGTCGAGCCGACCATGCCGGTGCCCGTGATCGAGACGGTCGTGCCGCCGGTCTCGGGTCCGCTCGTCGGGGCGATCGCGGTGATCGTCGGAGCGACGTCCACGACGTTCGGGCCGACGCTCGCCTGACCGAGGTCGAGGGTCAGCAGCGTGCCCGCCGGGCCGGCCGGCAGGAGCGACAGGCGGAAGGCGGTCTCGGTGAACGCCGCACCCGCCACCGGGGGCGACGGGGTCTGGTTGTTGACGGTGAGCCGCAGCACGTCGGCGAGGCCGTCGAGC
This sequence comes from Actinomycetes bacterium, assembly GCA_023457615.1. Classification (GTDB taxonomy): domain Bacteria; phylum Actinomycetota; class Actinomycetes; order Actinomycetales; family Microbacteriaceae; genus Pseudolysinimonas_A. The sequence continues at coordinate 11,557 of JAEWKY010000008.1, forward strand.
GCCGGGTCGAGACCGTCGAGCACCTCGACGATCACGGCCGCGTCGAGGATGCCCGCGACGTCGTCGAGGAGGTCGTCGAGCAGGCCGTCGACGACACCCGCGACACCCGCGTCGTCGAGCAGGCCGAGGTCGAGCACCGCGCCGAGGTCGAGCACGTCGGCCACGCCGGCACCGGTCGTCAGCTCGCCGAGCGTGCCGTCGACCGTGACGGTCGCGAGCGGCACCGCGCCGGCGCCGAGATCGACGGTCAGGTCGAGATCGACGTCCACGATCGCCGCGACGAGCAGCGGATCGATGAGCGCCTCCGCGTCGGCCACGATCTCGTCGAGCACCGTGTCGACGGCGTCGACGACGCTCGCGAGCTGCGTGGCCGTGAGGATGTCGGTGTTCGGTCCGAGCCCGTTGAGCGACCCGCCGTTGAGCGCGTCGAGGTCGACGGTGATGACGCCCGTCGTCGGATCGACGGTCACCGGTCCGACGCTGCGCGCGCTCAGGTCGAGCGTCGCGAGCACCCCCGTGAGGTCGACGTCGACGGACGCCGTCGAGCCCGCGCCGATGCCGACGACGCCCAGGAGGTCGCCGAGAGCGGCGATGTCGGTGGCGAGGTCGCCGCCCGGCCCCTCCAGCTCGCCGAGGGCCGCCTCGAGGTCGGCGATCGCGTCGTCGAGCAGGTCGGCGGTGTCGGCGAGCGCGCCGCTCGTGAGCACGAGATCGCCGCCGAGGATCTCGTAGTCGCCGACGGGAGCGCCGCCGGCGATGCTCGTGGCGCTGCCGCTCACGGTGTCGAGCGAGAGGTCGACGTCGGTCAGCTCGCTCGCGATCGCGGCGCCGAGCACGTCGCTGAGGTCGACCGTGAGAGCGGCCGGCGGGGCGCCGGCGCCGGGTGCTCCGGCCCCGATCGCGCCGTCGGTGCCGACGAGCCCGGCCGCGGCGACGGACGTCCCGTCCGCCTCGGCGCGGGCGTAGGACTGCAG
>JAEWKY010000009.1 GCA_023457615.1 Actinomycetes bacterium
GCGCGACGCCTCCCGCGGTCAGCCCGCCGACGAGCACGACGCCGCCGCCGATCGCGAACGGCACGGGGTCGAAGGGCGGGTCGAGCTGGTCGGCGATGGTCGCGGCGGCCCCGACCACGGCGCCGTCCCAGTCCTCGCCGCGGAGGGCGGCGTCGACGCGGTCGAGCACGGCGTCGAACTGCGCGTCGGAGAGAGCCTCCTCCGTCGCCGACAGCGAGAAGGTGCGGCCCTCCGTCGCGATCGCGAGCAGCACGTCGTCCCGGCCGAGGCCGTTGCGGTCGGCGGTCGCGTCGACCCAGGCGTCGGCATCCGACGGAGTCTCGAAGTCGTCGACGAGCACGACGAAGAGCGCGACGCCCGTGCGCTCGTACGTCGCGTCGATCGCGGCCTCGGCGGCGGCGGGGTCGTCGAGGACGCCGGCGAGGTCGAGCACGGGCGACGACCCGAGGTCGACGGGCTCCTCGGCGAGGGCCGGTCCGGCGGCGAGGAGCGCGAGCGCGGCAGCCCCGAGCAGGGAGCCGGCGACGGCTCGGATGCGCATGAGGTCGGTTCCTCCCGGGTTCCGGCTGTCCCCGAATCCTACCGAGACGGGGAAGCGTCGAACCTGAGGGATTACCGGAGCTCGACCGGGCCGAGGGTCCCGTACACGACCTCGCTGCGGCCGTCGGCGTTGACGACCACCTCGGCGACCGCGCGGCCCTCGTACGCGCCGGGGGCGAGCGTCGCGCCCGTCACGCACGACCCGGCCGACGACGAGACGATCCAGGTGAGCGTCCCGTCGGGCTCGAGATCGATCGGCGTCGTCTCGACCGCGCGGGGCTCGGCGTAGCCGACGACGACGCCGTCACGCACGAGGGTGATCGACCAGACGGTCGCCGCGCCCGTCACGCGCGCCTCGCCCTCGTTGCGGAGGGTCACCTCGGCCTCGACGAGGTTCGTCGGCTCGATGCCGGTCTCGGTCGGCTCGAGCTCGAGCGTCCACGGCGAGCCGTCCGCCGAGACGGGAGCCTCGCCGCAGGCATCCATCGCCCAGCGCAGCACGGCGTCGCCCGCGTCCTGCGGGGCCGCGGCGTTCTCCTCGCTGCCGCCCGCGGCGTCCTCGGCGACCGTCATCGCGGTCTGCTGCGGCGGCACGAGCGCGGAGATGCCGACGAAGATCGCGCCGACGGCCGCGACCGAGCCGAGAGCCTGCGCGGCGATGACCTTCGGGCACCGCCGGCGGCGCGCGCGGGAGAGGACGGCATCCAGGTCGATGGCGGGACGTCCTTCCGGATCGGGATCGCGCAGCAGGTCGCGCAGGTCGGATTCAGTGGCCACGGGCGTGCTCCTTCCGCGCCCGACGCCCGGTGCCGGGTCGTGGCGTGAGCCGGTCCTCGGCGGTGCCGTCGTCGGCGAGCGAGATCGCCATCTTCGCGAGCCCGTCGCTCAGGTAGCGCTTGACGGCCCCCGAGCTGATGCCGAGCGCGTCGGCGATGTCGTCGACCTTGAGGTCGTCGTAGTAGCGCAGCACGAGGCAGGCGCGTTCGCGCGGGGTGAGCTTGCGCAGCTCCTCGTGCAGGTCGAGCCGCTCCTCGGAGGCGAGAGCGGGGGAGGGGAGCTCGTCGGGCCGGTACTCGAGCGGCGCGATCCGGCGCCAGCGCGAGGTGCGGCGGCCGCCGTCGAGGTGGGCGTTGAGGATCGCGCGTCGCACGTAGGCCTCCGCACTCTCCACCCCGAAGCCGTTGCGGAGGCGGCCGAAGGTGCGCACGAGCGCGTCCTGCACGAGGTCGGCGGCGTCGTCGCGGCTGCCGCAGAGCAGAGTCGCGTAGCGGAGCAGCGCGTCGCCGCGCTGCGCGACCAGCTCGGTCACGACGCCCTCCCAGGCCGGCTTCGCCGACATCCGCACACCTCCTCCTACCTACTCCGACGTCGAGGGTACGGAAAAGGTTGGGATGCGCGGTCGTTTGTTGCACGAGTCGCCGGGAGTTCGCGCGCGCGTGCAACAAACGGGAGCGGAATCACGCTCCGCAGAACGAGGGAACGGGCGCGTCTCCAGCGAGTCGACGCGCCCGTTCGGTCTCGGGACGGGGGAGGCTCAGGCGCGGGCGGCGCGCATCCGGTCGCGGAGCTCCTCGAGCTGCGCGGTGACGGGGGCGGGCACCCGGCCGTCGAAGCCCGCGAAGAACGCCGCGGCGTCGTCGGCCTCGACGAGGTGCGCCTCGGGGTCGATCGCGAACAGCTCCTGCCAGTCGGCGTCGGTCACGCCGGCCGCGGCGTAGTCGATCGCGCCCGGGGCAGGCACCCAGCCGACGGGGCTCTCGACCGCGGGGGCCGTGCCCTCGACGCGCTCGAGGATCCAGGCGAGCACGCGACCGTTCTCGCCGAAGCCGGGCCAGAGCCAGCGGCCGTCGTCGCCCTTGCGGAACCAGTTCACCTGGAAGATCCGCGGCACGCCCCCGGTCGCCCGCAGGCCCGCCCCGACGTCGAGCCAGTGCTGCCAGTGGTCGGCCATGTTGTAGCCGCAGAACGGGAGCATCGCGAACGGATCGCGGCGCAGCTCCCCGACTTTGCCCTCGGCGGCCGCCGTGCGCTCGGACGAGATCGTGGCGCCGAGAAAGACGCCGTGCTCCCATCCGCGTGCCTCCGCCACCAGTGGCACGTTGGTGGCACGGCGTCCGCCGAAGATGATCGCGTCGATGACGACGCCCCGCGGGTCCTCCCAGTCATCCGACATCGTCGGGCACTGGGCGGCGGCCACGGTGAAACGGGAGTTCGGGTGCGCCGCGGGACGGCCGTCGTGCGGCGTCCAGGGCTGACCCGTCCAGTCGGTGAGACGGTCGGGCACCGTGTCGGTGAGACCTTCCCACCACACGTCGCCGTCCTCGCGGAGGGCGACGTTGGTGAAGATCGTGTTGCCCCAGAGCGTCTCGACCGCGGTCGGGTTCGACGTCAGGCCGGTGCCGGGGGCGACCCCGAAGAATCCGGCCTCGGGGTTGATCGCGCGCAGCTTCCCGTCGGAGCCGGGGGCGAGCCAGGCGATGTCGTCGCCGATGGTCTCGACCGTCCAGCCCTCGATCGTGGGCTTGAGCATCGCGAAGTTGGTCTTGCCGCACGCGCTCGGGAACGCCGCCGCGACGTGGAAGACGCGGCCCTTCGGGTTCGTGACCTTCAGCAGCAGCATGTGCTCGGCGAGCCAGCCCTCGTCGCGCGCCATCGCGGAGGCGATGCGCAGCGCGAACGCCTTCTTCGCGAGCAGGGCGTTGCCGCCGTAGGCCGATCCGAACGACCAGATCTCGCGCGTCTCGGGGAAGTGCGAGATGTACTTCGTCGCGTTGCACGGCCACGACACGTCGACCTGTCCGGGCTCGAGCGGCGCGCCGACGGTGTGGGCCGCCTGCACCCACTCGGTCTCCGGGCCGATCTGCGCGAGCGCCGTGGCGCCCATGCGGGTCATGATGCCCATGCTCACGACGACGTAGGGCGAGTCGGTCACCTGCACGCCGATGCGCGAGAGCGGGCTGCCGAGGGGTCCCATGGAGAACGGCACGACGTACATCGTGCGTCCCCGCATCGAGCCCGCGAACAGGCCGTCGAGCGTGCGGCGCATGTCGGACGGCTCGTGCCAGTTGTTGGTCGGGCCGGCGTCCTCCTCCCGGGCGGAGCAGATGAAGGTGCGCGACTCGACCCGCGCGACGTCGTCGGGGTGGCTGCGGGCGAGGAAGCTGTAGGGCCGGTGGTCGGCGTTGAGCTTGAGCAGCGTGCCCGTCGCGACCATCCCGCGGATGAGCTCGTCGGCCTCGCGGCGGGAGCCGTCGCACCAGACGACGGTGTCGGGCGTCGTGAGGTGGGCCATCTCCTCGACCCAGGCGATGACGCGGGGATCGGTGCCCTCGGGCGGAAGCGCCCAGGTGGCGTCGTGCACGACGTCGACGACCTCGGGTTCGTCGTCGAGGGTTCGCGGTCCGGTCGTGAGTGTCACGATTCCTGCTCCCTCGCTGGTCGGGACGGTTTCGAGTGAAGAACCGCCTTCTATGACCACTGTGCGCCAGGAAACCGCGGATCACCTCCGAGATCGCGTGAAAGATCGTCCGATCTTTCCGTATGCTGCATTTCGTGAAGGATCTTGCGACGCTCGGTCAGAGGATGCGGCACTTCCGCACGGCGAAGGGGCTCACCCTCGAGCAGCTCGGCGCCGACGTCGGCGTGGCCGGGAGCCAGCTCTCGCTCATGGAGAACGGCCGTCGCGAGCCGCGGCTCTCGCTGCTCGGCGCCATCGCGGAGCGGCTCGGCATCCCGCTCACGCACCTGCTCGACGAGTCGGCCCCCACCGAGCGCGCCGGGCTCGAGATCGAGCTGGAACGCGCCCAGGCCAACCCCGTCTACGCGCAGCTCGGGCTCCCCGTGGTGCGCGCCGGGAAGGGGATGCCGGACGAGACCCTGCGCGCGCTCGTCGGCCTGCACCGCGAGCTCGGCCGCCGCTCGAAGGAGGCGATCGCGACGCCCGAAGAGGCGCGGCGCGCCAACACCGAGCTGCGCGCCCGGATGCGGGCGAGCGACAACCACATCCCGGAGATCGAGGAGCTCGCCGAGGAGGCGCTGCGGAAGGTGGGGCACGTGAGCGGCGCCCTCACCCACCGCTCGGTCACCCTGATGGCCGAGCAGCTCGGCTTCGAGCTCGTCTACGTCGGCGACCTGCCGCACTCCGCCCGCTCGGTCACCGACCTCGAGAACGGCCGGATCTACCTCCCGCCCGCCTCCATCCCGGGCGGCCACGGGCTCCGCTCGATGGCGCTGCAGGCGATCGCCCACCGCGTGCTCGGGCACGAGGCGCCGGTCGACTACGCCGGCTTCCTGCAGCAGCGGCTCGAGATCAACTACTTCGCCGCCGCCGCGCTCATGCCGCGCACGCAGTCCCTCCAGTTCCTGCGGCAGGCGAAGTCCGACCGCGACATCGCGCTCGAGGACTTCCGGGATGCCTTCGGCGTCACCCACGAGAGCGCCGCGCTGCGCTTCACCAACCTCGCCAACGATCTCGACATGCGCGTGCACTTCATCCGCGTCGGCGGCGACGGCGCGATCTCGAAGGCCTACGAGAACGACGGGCTGCCCCTGCCGATGGACGTGACGGGGTCGGTCGAGGGCGAGATCGTCTGCCGCCACTGGAGCGCCCGCCGGGCGTTCGTGCGCACCAACCGCACGACGGAGTTCTACCAGTACACCGACACCCCGAAGGGCACGTTCTTCGAGTCGACCCAGATCGGCACGAGCGCGAGCGAGGAGTTCTCGATCACGATCGGCGTGCCCTTCGACGAGGCGAAGTGGTTCCGCGGTCGCGAGACGCAGCGTCGCGAGCAGTCACGCTGCCCCGACGCGAGCTGCTGCCGTCGCCCGCCGGAGGAGCTCGCCGCGCACTGGTCGGGCAAGGCGTGGTCGAGCGCGAAGGTGCACGCGCACATCTTCTCGCCGCTGCCGTCGGGCACGTTCCCGGGCGTCGACGACCGCGAGCTGTACGAGTTCCTCGAGTCGCACGCGTCGTCCTGACCGCGGCGCCGCTTTCCGGTGCCCTCGACACGATTCGAACGTGCGACTTCTTCCTCCGGAGGGAAGCGCTCTATCCACTGAGCTACGAGGGCGCGGCCTTTAGGTTAGCAGCATGCCCCCCGCCTCCCTCCGCCGCGACGTCGGCTCGAGCCTCGTGCTGCGCGCCGACGGGCCCACCGCCTTCGTGCTCGCGGTCGCCGTCGCCGACGGGGTGCCGACGACCGTCGAGAGCCTCCGGGTGCGGCTCGACGAGGAGCCCGTCTCGACGCGCGAGCACGTCGACGCGCACGGCACCCGCCTCCACCTCTTCGAGACCGGACCGGGCGTCCTCAGCATCGACTACGCCGCGACCGTGACGGGTCGCGCGGCGGCGCCCGCCGTCGTCGACCACGACCTCGTCGAGTACCTGCGCCCGAGCCGCTACGTGCAGTCCGACACGCTCACGCCGTTCGCGCGCGACACCTTCCCGGGGCTCGAGGGGCAGGGACTCGTCGACGCCGTCGAGGACTGGGTGCACGGCCGGCTGCGCTACGACGCCGCCGCGACCAGCCCGACGGGCGGCGCCGTGGAGACGCTCGACGCCGGCGCGGGCGTGTGCCGCGACTTCGCGAACGTGACGGCCGCCCTGCTGCGGGCGCTCGACATCCCGGCCCGGCTCGTGTCGGTCTACGCGCCGGAGCTCGAGCCCCGCGACTTCCACGCCGTCGTCGAGGCCTTCGTCGCGGGCCGCTGGATCGTCGTCGACGCGACGCGGCTCGCGCCCCGGCGCGGGCTCGTGCGCATCGCGACGGGCCGCGACGCGGCCGACACGGCGTTCCTGACGAACACCGTGACCGACATCGAGCTGCTGAGCATCGACGTGCGGGCGACGGCCGACGGGCTCGACCGCGAGTCCGGCCCCGGCGAGCCGGTGACGCTGGCCTGAGCCGCGCGCGGCGCGGTATCCGGAGGGCGGTGCCGGGTCAGGACGGCAGCGCCGCGAGCGCGGCGAGCGCCGAGTCGACGATCGCCGTGGGCTCGCCCGGCTCGGCGAACGCGGGCGACGTGATGACGAGCCAGAACTCGCCCTGGAAGACGGTCGCGGTGCCCGTCGCCGGGTCGAAGTAGGCCTCGTCGCCGTAGGTCGGCACCATCTCGCTCGTCGCGTAGGCCTCGTCCTTGAGCCTCGTCAGATCGGCCTCCGCGAGCCGCGCGGCGACCACGTCGATCGTGACGTCGCCCGACTCGCGCATCCAGCGGCAGACGACGCCGCCGTGGTCGATCGCGAACGAGCCCGCGCTGTCCGGCCCGGGCTCGAAGGGGCCGACGAGCGCGAAGTTCGGGTCGAACGCGTAGATCGCGTCGGGGTCGACGAGGTCGACGCAGGCGAGATCGAGGTCGCCCTGCACCTCGGTGGCCGGATTCGTCGGCGGCAGCGTCTCGGGCGCCGTGGGGGCGGGCGTCGCGGGGGGCCGCGTCGGCTCGGGCGCCGCGTCGACGCATCCCGACACGGCGAGCAGCACGACGGCCGCGAGCGTCGGCAGCGCGAGACGGTGAGCGAGGACGGATGCGGAGGCCATGCCCCCATCATCACCCGGGCTACGATCGACCGTTGTGAACCCCGCCGACCTGTCCGCAACACTGCTCGAGCTCGTCCGCTCGGCGGCGGGCGAGCGATCCGGGGAGATCTCGGCGGACGACGTCGCGCTCGAGCGTCCGCGCAACCGCGAGCACGGCGACTGGGCGTCGAACGTCGCGATGAGGCTCGGCAAGCGCCTCGGGCTCGACCCGCGGGCGCTCGCGGCCGACCTCGCGACGGCGCTCGCCGCGGTCGACGGCATCTCGTCGGCCGAGGTGGCCGGCCCGGGCTTCCTCAACATCACCCTCGACGCCGCGGCCGCGGGTGCGCTCGCGAAGACGATCGTCGAGGCGGGCACCGCCTACGGCACGAACGACGCGCTGGCCGGTCAGACGATCAACCTCGAGTTCGTCTCGGCCAACCCGACGGGTCCGCTGCACATCGGCCACACCCGCTGGGCGGCGCTCGGCGACGCGATCGCGCGCGTGCTGAAGGCCTCGGGCGCGACGCTCGTGCGCGAGTTCTACATCAACGACGCCGGCACCCAGATGGACAACTTCGGCGCCTCCGTGCTCGCGGCGCTGCACGGGCAGTCGACCCCGGAGAACGGGTACGCGGGCGCCTACATCAGCGACCTCGCGGCGCGCGTGCTCGAGGCCGATCCGGGGATCGTCGACGTGCGCCCCGAGGAGGCGCTGCCGCTCGTGCGCGACCGCGCGTACGCGTATCAGCTCGCCGACATCCAGGCGTCGCTCGAGCGCTTCAACGTCACGTTCGACGTCTGGTTCAGCGAGCGCACGCTGCACGCGACCGACGAGGCTGGCGGCCGGTCGCTCATCGACGACGCCGTGGACCGGCTGCGCGCGCAGGGGCACGTCTACGACGCCGACGACGCGGTCTGGGTGCGCACGACCGACTTCGGCGACGACAAGGATCGGGTGATCCGCCGCGGCAACGGCGTCTACACCTACTTCGCCGCCGACGCGGCCTACTACCTGAGCAAGGGCGACCGGGGCTTCGCGCACAAGATCTACCTGCTCGGCGCCGACCACCACGGCTACGTGCACCGGCTCAAGGCGCTCGCCGGGGCCGCGGGCGACGACCCGGAGAAGGACATCGAGGTGCTCATCGGGCAGCTCGTGAGCATCAACGGCGCGCGGCTGTCCAAGCGCGCGGGCAACATCATCGAGCTCGACGACCTGCAGGCCTGGCTCGGCACCGACGCGCTGCGCTACTCGCTCGAGCGCTCTCCCGCCGACTCGCCGCTCACGCTCGACCCGGAGATCCTGCGCAGGCGCACGAACGACAACCCGGTCTTCTACGTGCAGTACGCCCACGCGCGCACCCGGGCCGTCGGCCGCAACGCGGCCGAGGCGGGCGTGTCCCGCGCGGACGGCTTCGACGCGGGCCTGCTCGAGCACGAGACCGAGAGCGTGCTGCTCGCCGCGCTCGCCGACTTCCCGCGCGTCGTGCGCCAGTCGGCCGAGCTGCGCGAGCCGCACCGGGTCGCGCGCTACCTCGAGGAGCTCGCGGGCTCGTACCACCGCTGGTACGACGCGTGCCGCGTGCTGCCGTTCGGCGAGGAGGAGGTCGGCGACCTCCACCGCACGCGGCTGTGGCTCAACGACGCGACCGGCCAGGTGCTGCGCAACGGACTCGACCTGCTGGGCGTGAGCGCCCCGGAACGGATGTGACATGAGCACCGAGATCGTCGCCGTGACCCCGGAGGCCCCCGAGCCGACCCCGGCCGCCGAGGAGACCGCGCCGCCGAAGAAGAGGCGCCGAGGCTGGCTCATCGCCCTCGTCCTCGTGGGCGTGCTCGTCGTGCTCGGCGTCGTCGGCTTCGTCGTCGGCGAGGCGTTCGCCCAGCAGTACGCGCGCGACTACGTGCGCGAGCGGATCGTCGAGGTGCTGCAGCTCCCCGACGACGCCCGGGTCGACGTCGACCTCGGGGACGGGTCGATCATCCTGCAGGCGCTCGCCGGCCGCGTCGACACGGTCGACGTGCACGTGCCCGAGGGCACCTTCGGCGAGCTCCGGGGGAGCGTGCGTCTGCACGCGGAGGGCGTCCCGCTCGAGGACGCCGCGCCCGTCGAGGCCCTCGGGGTCGACTTCGCGGTCGGCGCGGACGGCCTCGCGGCGCTCACCCAGGGTGACGACCCGGAGGCCGCGCCGACCGTCGAGCTCGTCGACGGCGAGGTCGCGTTCAGCTCCGAGTTCGAGCTCTTCGGCGCCACGCTTCCGTGGGGCCTCTCGCTCGAGCCGTCCGCCGCGGAGGGCGAGCTCGTCCTGTCGCCGACGCGGCTGACGATCGGCGACCAGGTCTTCGAGTCCGGCGTCGACGACGGCTCCTTCCTCGGCCAGATCGCCGCCGTGCTCCTGCAGCCGCAGACGCTGTGCGTCGCCGCGCAGGTGCCCCAGGCGCTCGTGCTCGCCGACGCGGCCGTCGAGGGGTCGGAGCTCGTGCTCTCGTTCTCCGGCGACGGGGCGGCTCTCGGCGGGGCGGAGTTCCGCGAGCTCGGCACCTGCCCGGCGGGGTAGCGGTCGGCGGCAGGCGGCGCGCCGGATAGGATGGTGCGGGCTTCAGGGACCAATCCGGGTTCGCTCGCCTCACATCCGATCCCGTCTTCTCATGTGAGCGTCCTGTGACCGCCTCTCCTCTCGCACCCGGCCGGCTGGCCCATCCGGACGACGCGAACGACCTCGTCGCGAGCGTCTGGCCGTCGTCGGCGGCCCGCGCGGACGACGGCGGCGTGACGATCGGGGGCGCCGCGCTGCCGGCGCTCGCCGCGGAGTTCGGCACCCCGCTGTTCGTCGTCGACGAGGCCGACGTGCGGGCGCGCGCGGCCGCCGTGCGCGCGGCGTTCGCCGCGGCCTTCGCGCCGCTTCGCGCCGACGTGCACGTCTACTACGCGGGCAAGGCCTTCCTCTGCACGACCGTCGCGCGCTGGGTCGTCGAGGAGGGCCTGCGCATCGACGTCGCGAGCGAGGGGGAGCTCGCGGTCGCCCTCGCGGCGGGCGTCGACCCCGCGCTCCTCGGGCACCACGGCAACAACAAGAGCCTCGCCGAGATCGACCGGTCGGTCGGAGTCGGCGTGGGCGCGATCGTTCTCGACAGCGTCGTCGAGATCGACCGTGTCGCGCGGGCCGCGGAACGTCACGGGCGCGTCCAGCCCGTGCGGCTGCGCATCAACAGCGGCGTGCACGCCTCGACCCACGAGTACCTCGCGACCGCGCGCGAGGACCAGAAGTTCGGCATCCCCCTCGCCGACGCGCCCGCGGCGGTGGCCGCGATCCGGTCGCACGCGTCGCTGCGCTTCCTCGGGTTGCACTCGCACATCGGCTCGCAGATCTTCGAGTCCGCGGGCTTCGCCGAGGCGGCACGGCGGCTGCTCGCGGTGCACGCCGAGCTGCGGGCCGGGGGAGAGGTGCCCGAGCTCAACCTCGGCGGCGGCTTCGGCATCGCCTACACGCGCGCCGACGAGGTGACCCCGATCTCCCGCATCGCGGCCGACTTCGCGCGCGTGATCGGCGACGAGTGCGCCGCGCTCGGCATCCCGGTGCCCGCCGTCGCGATCGAGCCGGGGCGCATCGTCGTGGGCCCGTCGACGGTGACCCTCTACGAGGTCGGCACGATCAAGGACGTGCTCGTCGAGGGCGAGCACGTGCGCAAGTACGTCTCCGTCGACGGCGGGATGAGCGACAACGTGCGCCCGTCGCTCTACGGCGCCGACTACACCGTGCGCCTCGCCAACCGCGCCTCCGCGGCCGACCCGGCCCTCGTGCGGGTCGCCGGCAAGCACTGCGAGTCGGGCGACATCGTCGTGCACGCCGACTACCTGCCGGGCGACGTCGCGCCGGGCGACCTCGTCGCCGTGCCCGCGACCGGGGCGTACTGCTGGTCGCTCGCGAGCAACTACAACTACCTGGGCCGCCCCGCCGTCGTGGCGGTCAGGGACGGAGCGGCGCGCGTGATCGTGCGCCGCGAGACGGAAGACGACCTCCTTCGACGGGATGCCGGAGTGAACCCATGATCGAATACCGCAACCTCCGCATCGCGCTGCTCGGCGCGGGCTCGGTCGGCGCCCAGGTGGCGTCGCTCCTGCTCGAGCACGGCGAGGAGCTCTCCGAGCGCGTCGGCGCGGGCCTCGAGCTCGTCGGCGTCGCCGTGCGCGACCTCGACGCCCCGCGCAGCGCCGACATCCCGGCCGAGCTGCTCACGACCGACGCGCGCTCGCTCATCCTCGGCGCCGACATCGTCGTCGAGCTCATGGGCGGTCTCGAGCCGGCCCGCGAGTATCTCGAGCTCGCCCTCAGCTCGGGCGCGGATGTCGTCACGGCCAACAAGGCGCTGCTCGCGACCCACGGCCCCGAGCTCTTCGAGATCGCCGAGCAGGTCGGCGCCCAGCTCTACTACGAGGCCGCGGTCGGCGGGGCGATCCCGATCATCCGCCCGCTGCGCGACAGCCTCGCGGGCGACCGCGTGCGCCGCATCCTCGGCATCGTCAACGGCACGACGAACTACATCCTCGACCGCATGGACCGCGAGGGCGCCGAGCTCGCCGACGTGCTCGCCGACGCGCAGGAGCTCGGCTACGCCGAGGCCGACCCGACCGCCGACGTCGAGGGCTTCGACGCGGCGCAGAAGGCCGCCATCCTCGCGAGCCTCGCCTTCCACACGACCGTGCCGCTCGAGGCCGTGCACCGCGAGGGCATCATGACCGTCACGGCCACGGACGTCGCGGCCGCCCGCGCGGCGGGCTTCGTCGTCAAGCTCCTCGCGGTGTGCGAGCGCGTCGTCGATCCCGCGACCGGCGCCGAGGGCGTGAGCGCGCGCGTGCACCCCGCGCTCGTGCCGCACGACCACCCGCTCGCGGCCGTGCACGGCGCGAACAACGCGGTGTTCCTCGAGGCCGAGGCCGCCGGCAGTCTCATGTTCTACGGCGCGGGGGCGGGCGGCCTGCAGACCGCCTCGGCCGTGCTCGGCGACGTCGTCTCGGCCGCGCGCCGGCACGTCATCGGCGGGCCGGGCGTCGCGGAGTCGACGCACGCCGACCTGCCCGTGCTCCCGATCTCGACCGTGCGCACGCGCTACCGCATCGCGCTCGAGGTGCTCGACCAGCCGGGGGTGCTCGCGACGATCGCGACCCTCTTCGCGCAGGCCGGCGTCTCGGTGGAGGCCGTCCAGCAGGACGCGCGTCCGGATGCCGCCGGCGCCACCGCTACCCTGGTGATCGGCACCCACGAGGCGACGGAGCAGGCGCTGGCCGCGACCGTCGCCGCCCTCGCCGCGACCGATGTCGTCGCCGCGGTGTCGAGCGTCTTGAGAGTAGAAGGACTGTGAGCATGGCCCACCTCTGGCGGGGAGTTCTGAACGAGTACCGCGACCGTCTCGACGTCACGGACGCGACGCCGATCGTCACGCTCGGCGAGGGCGGCACGCCGCTCATCCCGGCCCCGGCCCTCTCCGACCGCACGGGCGCGAAGGTGTACGTCAAGTACGAGGGGATGAACCCGACCGGCTCGTTCAAGGACCGCGGCATGACGATGGCCGTCTCGAAGGCCAAGGAGCACGGGGCGAAGGCCGTCATCTGCGCCTCGACGGGCAACACCTCGGCGTCGGCGGCCGCCTACGCGACCTACGCCGGGCTCACGGCGGCGGTGCTCGTGCCCGACGGCAAGATCGCGATGGGCAAGCTCGCCCAGGCGATCGCCCACGGGGCGCAGCTCCTGCAGGTCGACGGCAACTTCGACGACTGCCTCGACATCGCGCGCGACCTCGCCGCCGGCTATCCCGTGCACCTGGTCAACTCGGTCAACAACGACCGCATCGAGGGGCAGAAGACCGGGGCCTTCGAGGTCGTCGACGTGCTCGGCGACGCGCCCGACTTCCACTTCATCCCCGTGGGCAACGCGGGCAACTACACGGCGTACACCCGCGGCTACTCCGAGTACCTCGTGTCGGGGCTCGCGACGCGGCTCCCGCGCATGTTCGGCTTCCAGGCCGCGGGCTCGGCGCCGCTCGTGCGCGGCGAGGTCGTGAAGGACCCCGAGACGATCGCGAGCGCGATCCGCATCGGCAACCCGGCGTCGTGGGAGCTCGCCCTCGCCGCCCGCGAGCTCACCGACGGCTACTTCGGCGCGATCGACGACGACGTGATCCTCGACGCGCACCGCATCCTCTCCCGCGACGTCGGCGTGTTCGTCGAGCCCGCGTCGGCGATCAGCGTCGCGGGCCTGCTCGAGCAGGCCGAGAAGGGCGTCGTGGGCAAGGGCGCCACGGTCGTGCTCACGGTCACCGGCCACGGCCTGAAGGATCCGCACTGGGCGCTCAAGACGGCCGACGGCGGCGAGGTCGAGCCGACGAAGGTCGCCGTCGACGTCGCCGAGGTCGCGAGCGTGCTCGGGCTGCGGAAGAGCGGCTCGTGACCTCCGTCGTCCCGCTCGGCCGCACCGTCACGGTGAAGGTCCCCGCGACGACCGCCAATCTCGGGCCCGGCTTCGACACCCTCGGGCTCGCGCTCTCGGTCTACGACGAGCTGGACTTCACCGCGCGCGCGGAGCCCGGCGCGACGATCCGGGTCGAAGGCGTCGGCGCCGACGGGGGAGTGCCGACCGACGAGTCGAGCCTCGTCATCACGGCCGTGCGGCACACCTTCGAGAAGTACGGGCACGAGATGCCCGGCCTCGACGTCGTCGCGCGCAACGGCATCCCGCACGGGCGCGGCATGGGCAGCTCGGGCGCCGCGATCGTCGCGGGCGTCATGGCCGCGAAGGGGCTGCTCGAGGGGATCGTCGAGATGGATGCCGACGGCCTCCTCGCCCGTGCGACCGAGCTCGAGGGGCATCCCGACAACGTCGCGCCCGCGCTCTTCGGCGGCCTCACGATCGCCTGGGTGACCCCGGAGGGGCCGCGGCACAAGAAGCTCCTCGTGCACCGCGGCGTCTCGCCGTTCGTCGCCGTGCCGCGCGAGTCGGTGATGTCGACGGCCCTCGCCCGCAGCCTCCAGCCCGAGTCGGTGCCGCACGAGGACGCGATCTTCAACGTCTCGCGCTCGGCTCTCCTCATCGCGGCGCTCCTGCAGAGCCCCGAGCTGCTGCTCGCGGCGACCGAGGACAAGCTGCACCAGAGCTACCGCGCGAGCGCGATGCCCGAGACGGATGCCCTCATCCGGATGCTGCGCGAGCACGGTCTCGCCGCGGTCGTCTCCGGGGCGGGGCCGTCGATCCTCGTGCTCGGCAGCGACCCGGCTCAGCGCCTGCGTGCCCAGGAGCTCATCGAGGAGCACGCCGCGAGCGCGTGGGACTGCCTGCTGCTCGCGGTGGATTTCAAGGGTGCTACAGTGGTCTCGCACTCCTCAGAGGCAGCGGCCTAGCCCCCTCAGTCGAGTGATCCCCATCAGGTTCTGACACCCTCCTCTCGCCTGTCCGCAGCCGCGGATCGTCGTGGAGAACCCGCAGAGCCGTTCCCCGGGAAGTTCTGTGCCCGGGCCGAAAGGAACCGCCACCCGTGACCGACGCCGACACCGCCGCGACTCCCGCGGCCGACCGTGCCGCTCTCAGCCGCCTGAAGCTCGCCGAGCTCCAGGCCCTCGCCGAGCAGCGCGGCATCCCCGGCGCCGGCCGACTTCGAAAAGGAGAACTCGTGGACTCTCTCTCCGGCACCCCGGACGACGACGCCCCCGTGACCACCGACCCCGTCGAGCCGACCGCCGACGAGTCCGCCCCTGGCGAGACCGCCCCCGTCGAGACCGACGCTGTCGAGACCGACGCCGTCGAGACCGACGCCGACG
>JAEWKY010000010.1 GCA_023457615.1 Actinomycetes bacterium
GCTCGGCCGCGCACGCCCTGGGCCGGCGCCTCGGGTGGTACCGCTCGAGGTCGACCCCGCGCCCCCAGAGGTCGAGCCGCGGCACCCCCGCGGCGCGGAGCGCGGCGAGCGCGGGGGTCGACGGCACGAGCGTGAGGTCGGCGCCCTCGTGGATCCAGCGCGTGAGCCGCATCGCGAACGCGCTCGCCGCGGAGAGCCGGTTGCGCTTCGCGTAGCCCGAGACGTCGGTCTGGTAGACGGCCACGCTCGGCACGCCGAGGCGGTTGGCGGCGGCGATCGCCTGCGCGCCGAGGAGGAACGGCGACGCGACGTGCAGCACGTCCGGCCGGAACCGCTCGAGCAGCCCGCTCACCTGCGAGTTCGGCAGGCCCACGGGGAACTGCCGGTAGGCGAGGGCGGGCACCTCGTGCACCGGGAAGCCGGCGTACTCGCGCGGCGACCCCGCCGCGGGGACGACCACCGTCGCCTCGTGCCCGCGTTCGGCGAGATGCTCGAGCACCCGCAGCACGGAGGTGGTCACCCCGTTCACCGTCGGGAGGAAGCTCTCGCTGACGACGGCGACCCTCATGCCCCGACGGTAGGAGCCGCCCCGGAGTCCCCCGGCGACTCGGATGTGACGTGTCGGTGTACGTCCGTTGAAGAGCAGGGACGGGTCGCGTGCGGGCCCTCGCCGGTACCCTGAGGGCATGGCGGAACGACCGGCGGCGCTCGCCCGTCTCTACAGCATCATCCCCGCGGGGGGGATCGGCTCTCGGCTCTGGCCGCTGTCGCGCGCGGACGCCCCGAAGTTCCTGCACGACCTCACGGGGACGGGGACGACGCTCCTGCGCGGCACGTGGGAGCGGCTCGCCCCGCTCTCCGGCGACCAGCGCATCATGGTCGTCACGGGCCGCGCCCATCGCGCGGCCGTCGAGGAGCAGCTGCCGGAGCTCGCGGACGCCAACATCGTGCTCGAGAGCGAGCCGAAGGACTCCTCGGCCGCCATCGGCCTCGCCGCCGCGATCCTCGTGCGCCGCGAGCCCGACGTCATCGTCGGCTCGTTCGCCGCCGACCACGTCATCTCCGACGTGCGCTCGTTCCGCCGGGCGATCGAGCAGGCGGTCGCCGTCGCCGACGCGGGCTACATCGCGACGGTGGGCATCACGCCGACCGAGGCCGCGATCGGCTTCGGCTACATCCACTGCGGAGCGCCGCTCGACATCCCCGGCGCCCCGAAGGCGCTGCGCGTCGAGAGCTTCGTCGAGAAGCCCGACGCGACGACCGCCGAGGAGTACCTCGAGGGCGGCGAGCACCTGTGGAACGGCGGCATGTTCGTCGCGCGCGCCGACACCCTGCTCGACCAGATGCGGCAGTCGCAGCCGACGCTCGTCGCGGCGCTCGAGGAGCTCGCGGCGGCGTGGGACGACCCGAAGACCCGGGGTCCCGCCGTCGATCGGCTGTGGCCCGGGCTCACCAAGATCGCGATCGACTACTCGGTCGCCGAGCCGGCCGCCGCCGCGGGCCGCCTCGCCGTCATCCCCGGCACCTTCGACTGGGACGACGTGGGCGACTTCGCGTCGATCGCGAAGCTCCACGCGGGCGGCCGCAAGAACGACCTCGCGATCCTCGGCGAGAACGCGCGGGTGCTCGCGGACTCGTCGAGCGGCATCGTCGTGAGTCAGAGCGACCGCATCATCTCGCTCATCGGCGTGCGCGACATCATCGTCGTCGACACCCCCGACGCGCTCCTCGTCACGACGAGCGCGAACGCCCAGCGGGTGAAGAGCGTCGTGGATGCGCTCAAGCTCAGCGGCCGCAACGAGGTGCTGTGAGCCGACCCGGCGGCTCGACCACCGGAGTGCTCACACCTCGATCTCGCCGCCGACGCGGCGCAGGTGGTCGCGGAAGGTGAGCGCGGGGTCGGCGGCGCGCGCGGCGAGGTAGTCGTCGAAGCGCACCTGGTCGCGCAGCGTCGTGCCCTCCCGGATGAGCGCCGCCTGGCGCCGCTCCGTCGAGGCGATCCCCTCGGCGGTCGCGAGCACCTCGTCGACCCGGCCGAGCGGCACGAACAGCACGCCGTCCTCGTCGCCCAGCACGGCATCCGCCGCGGTCGCCGTGTGCCCGCCGACGTCCGCGCTCGCGAGGGCGTCGGGATGCCGCGGGTCGAGCCGCTGCGGACCCGTCGGCAGCGCGCCGAGGCTGAACACGGGCGCGCCGATCTCGAGCAGGTCGGCCGTGTCGCGGTGCAGTCCCCAGATCACGGCGCCGGAGACGCCCGCGGCGAGCGCGTCGAGCAGCGCGAGGTCGCCGAGGCACGCCTCGTCGAGCCGTCCGCCGTTGTCGACCACGAGCACGTCGCCCGGTCGCGCGGCGAGGACGGCCTCGAGGTAGACGTCGACGCTCCCCGCGTGGCGCACCGGGAGCACGCGGCCGGCGACGCGCATCCCGGGCTCGAGAGCGCGCACGCTCGGCGGGGCGCACCGCACCGGGATGCCGAGCCGGAGGCACGCGTCGGCGACGAGCGGGGTCGAGAGGGCGGCGAAGCGATCGCGCATGGCGGGACGCTAACCCGACGTGCGACCGCTCCTCCACGTCCACCTGGCTAGCGTTGGACCGTGAGCATCCCCCTCGTCATCGACACCGACACCGCGCAGGACGACTGCGTCGCGATCCTCGTGGGCCTGCTCGACCCCGGGGCCGACCTCCGGGCGATCACGATGGTCGCCGGCAACGTCGGCTTCGACGCCCAGGTGCGCAACGCCTGGATGACGCTCAACGTCGCCGACCGCCTCGACGTGCCCGTGCACCTCGGCAGCCGGCGACCGCTCGTGCGCGAGTGGGTGTCGGCCGAGAACGTGCACGGCGACGGCGGCGGGGGTCTCGCGATCGACGAGTCGGGTCTCGCGCCGCACGAGGAGCACGGCGTCGACGCCCTCATCCGCCTCGCCGCCGAGAACCCCGGCGAGCTCTCGATCGTGTGCATCGGGCCGCTCACCAACATCGCGATGGCCGTCGTCAAGGATCCGGCGTTCGTCGGCAACGTGCAGTCGCTGCACATCATGGGCGGCTCCAACAACGCGCGCGGCAACATCACGGCGGCCGGGGAGTTCAACTTCTACGTCGACCCCGATGCCGCGAAGGTCGTCTTCGCGGCCGGCTTCGCCGACATCGTCGTCGTGCCGTGGGCGCCGCTGACGCTGCGCGACGCGATCTTCAGCCGCGAGGAGATCGGCCGGCTCGCAGCCGTCGGCACGCCGCTGGCGAAGTTCGTCGTGCGGGTCTGCGAGGCGACGCTCGCGTTCGACGAGTCGGTCGGCATCCCCGGGTCGACGCATCCCGACTCGCTCACGGCCGCCGTGCTGCTGCACCCCGAGCTCGTCTCGGCGAGCGCGCGGTACGCGGTCGACGTCGAGGCGGACTCCGAGCTGACGCGCGGCTACTCGGCGATGTCGTGGGGCGTGCACGGCCTGCCGGAGAACGCGACCGTGATCGAGGCGATCGACCATCGCGCCTTCTACGACTACCTGACCGGCCTGCTGAGCCGGGAGACCGAGCCTCCGCGACCGTTCAGCCCCGCGCTCTGATCATTTCCGGTGCATTACGCCTCGGTCGCGGTTTGATAACGGGCCGGTACCGGGCCCGTGTGAGTGTGGTCGCGGATGTTGCGTCACGTTACGCTGGCACCCACCAACCCCCGGCGCGCCCGTCGGGGCTTTTGCACATGGAGGATCCCAAGTGAACCTGATCACCCGTCAGCGCGCGCTGTTCAGCGTCGCGCACCCCCGTGCGCG
>JAEWKY010000011.1 GCA_023457615.1 Actinomycetes bacterium
CCCCGCGCCCGACGGACGCCTGCCGGGCAACGCCCACGCGACCTTCGCGGGCGCCGACGGCGAGGCACTGCTCTACCTGCTCGACCGGGCGGGCTTCTCGGTCTCGACGGGCTCGGCGTGCCAGGCGGGCGTCGCCGAGGTTTCTCACGTGCTGCTCGCGATGGGCGTGCCGGAGGCCGACGCGCGCGGCGCCCTGCGGTTCACCTTGGGGCGCGAGACGACGGAGGCCGACGTCGACGCCCTCCTCGCGGTGCTGCCGGGCGTGCTCGCGACGGCGCGGGAGGCTGCTCCGCGTCGCACCGGATGATCTCGGGGCTCGCGCCGGGTGCGGATCAGGCTATCTGCCCGGATCAGCCCCTTCCCGCGCCGCGAAGGGGCTGATCCGGGCAGATAGCATCCGGGAACAGCATCCGGGAACAGCGTCCCGGGGTGGCGCCGGGCTCAGCGCGCGGCGCGGCGTGCGGCCTGCTCGACGGGGTCGGGCACGGGCAGCGCGGCGATGAGCCGCTGCGTGTAGGGGTCGCGGGGCGCGCCCAGCACCTGCGCGGTCGGGCCCTGCTCGGCGATCTCGCCCGCGTGCAGCACGACCACGCGGTGCGCGAGCAGGTCGACGACGGCGAGGTCGTGCGTGATGAACAGGCACGCGAAGCCGAAGCGCTCCTGCAGCTCGGCGAAGAGCTCGAGCACGCGCGCCTGCACCGACACGTCGAGCGCGCTCGTCGGCTCGTCGGCGATGAGCAGCTTCGGGTCGAGGGCCAGAGCGCGCGCGAGGGATGCCCGCTGCCGCTGGCCGCCGGAGAGCTCGTGCGGGAACCTGTCGCCGTAGTCGCCCGGCAGCTGCACGGCCTCGAGGAGCGCGTCCACGCGGTCGCGGGCCTCCGCCGGGGTGCGGGCGGCGCCGTGCACGACGAGCGGCTCGGCGATCGCGGCGGCGACGGTCAGCAGCGGGTTGAAGCTCGACGCCGGATCCTGGAAGACGAACCCGAGGTCGCGGCGCACGCCGCGGAGCGTCCTCGCGCCGTCGGCGAGCTCCGCGCCGAGCACGCGCAGCGAGCCGCCGGTCACGCGGGTGAGGCCCGCCATCGCGCGGCCGATCGTCGTCTTGCCCGATCCCGATTCGCCGACGAGGCCGACGACCTCGCCGGGACGGATGTCGAAGGTGACGCCGTGCACGGCGCGGAACGGCTTGCGTCCGAGGCGCCCCGGATAGACGATCTCGAGATCGCGCGCCGCGACGACGGGGTCGGCCGCCTCCGCCGGGGCGACGTACGGGCGGTCGGCGATCTCGAGCCGCGGCACGGCGGCGAGCAGCTGCTGCGTGTACTCGTGGCGGGGGTTCGCGAACAGCTCGCGCACGGGGGCGGTCTCCACGATGTCGCCGCGGTACATGACGGCGACGCGGTCGGCGAGGTCGGCGACGACGCCCATGTTGTGCGTGATGAGCACGATCGCGGTGTCGATCTCGTCGCGCAGGTCGCGCAGCAGCTCGAGGATCTCCGCCTGCACGGTCACGTCGAGCGCGGTGGTCGGCTCGTCGGCGATGATGACCGACGGCCGCAGCGCGAGCGCCATCGCGATCACGATGCGCTGCTTCTGCCCGCCCGAGAACTGGTGCGGATAGTCGTCGACGCGGGTGCCGGGGTCGGGGATGCCCACCCGGCGCAGCGTCTCGATCGCGGTCGCGCGCGCCTCGGCCTTCGAGACCCTCCCGTGGGCGCGCAGCCCCTCGGCGAGCTGCCAGCCGATCGTGAAGACGGGGTTGAGCGCGGTCGACGGCTCCTGGAAGATCATCGCCGCGGCGGGGCCGCGCAGTTCGCGCAGGCGGTCCCCGGAGAGCCCCACGACATCCGTGCCCGTGAGCAGCACGGCCCCGTCGACGCGCGCCGTCTCGGGCAGGAGGCCGAGGATGCTGCGTCCCGTGACCGTCTTGCCCGACCCGGATTCGCCGACGATCGCGAGCACCTCGCCCGGCCGCACGTCGAGGTCGATGCCGCGCACCGCGCGCACGTCGCCGCCGTCGGTCGCGAACGTGATCGACAGGTTCCTGATGTCGACGGCTCGCGTCGCGTCGGGTGTCGCGGCCATCAGCTCACCTCTCCGAGGTCTTCGCGCGCGATCGGCGTCGAGGCCGCCACGGCGTCGGCGGGGGTCGCCGCCGCGCGACGACGGGTGCGCAGCCGCGGATCGGCGAGGTCGTTGAGGCTCTCGCCGACGAGCGTGATGCCGAGCACGACGAGCACGATCGCGAGGCCCGGGAAGACCGACGTCCACCAGATGCCGCTCGTGACGTCGGCGATCGAGCGGTTGAGGTCGTACCCCCACTCGGCGCCCGACGACGGCTCGATGCCGAAGCCGAGGAAGCCGAGACCGGCGAGGGTCAGGATCGCCTCCGAGCTGTTGAGCGTGAAGATGAGCGGCAGCGTGCGGGTCGCGTTGCGCAGCACGTGCCGGAACATGATGCGCGGCGTCGAGGCGCCGATCACCTTCGCCGACTCGACGAACGCCTCCGACTTGATGCGCACCGTCTCGGCGCGAATCACCCGGAAGTACTGCGGGATGAAGACGACGGTGATCGACACGGCCGCCGCGAGCACGCCGCCGAGCAGGCTCGACCTGCCGCCCGAGATGACGATGGCGGCGACGATCGCGAGCAGGAGCGTGGGGAACGCGTAGACGGCGTCGGCGATCACGACGAGCACGCGGTCGAGCCAGCCGCCGAGGTACCCCGAGAGGAGCCCGAGCAGGATGCCGACGAAGATCGACAGCAGCACCGCGATCACGATCACGAGGAGCGCCGTCTGGCTGCCCCAGATCACGCGGGACAGCACGTCGTAGCCGCCGACCGTCGTGCCGAGGAGGTGCTCGGCGCTCGGCGGCTGCTGGGCGCCGAAGCGCTCGCCGTCCTGCGAGAGCTGCGCGAAGCCGTAGGGCGCGAGCACCGGGGCGAGGAGGGCCGAGAGCACGAAGATCGCGGAGATCACGAGGCCGACGGTGAGCATGCCGCGCTGCAGCCCGACCGACTGGCGGTACTGGTGCACGATCGGGAGCCGGCGCACGGCCGAGCGGAGGCGGGACATCAGTACCTCACCCGGGGGTCGATGAGCGCCGCGATCACGTCGACGACGAAGTTCGTGAGCGCGACGATCACGGCGAGGAGGGCCACGATGCCCTGCACGGCGACGAAGTCGCGCGCCGCGAGGTACTGGGAGAGCTGGAAGCCGAGCCCCTCCCACTCGAACGTCGTCTCGGTGAGCACCGCGCCGCCGAGCAGCAGCGCGATCTGCAGGCCGATGACCGTGATGATCGGGATGAGCGCGGGCTTGTACGCGTGCGTGCGCACGAGGCGCACCTCGCGGATGCCGCGCGAGCGCGCCGCGTCGACGTAGGGCATCGCGAGCGTGCCGATGACGTTGGTGCGCACGAGCCGCAGGAAGACGCCCGCGGTGAGCAGGCCCAGCGCGATGCCGGGCAGCACGGCGTGGGCGAGCACGTCGCCGATCACGTTCGGGTTGCCCGTGCGGAACGCGTCGACGAGGTAGATGCCGGTCGGGTCGTCGACGCGTCCGAGGGCCAGCTCGACGCGCACCGAGGCGCGCCCGTTGGCGGGCAGCACGCCCAGCCCGACCGAGAAGATCAGCTTGAGCAGCAGCCCCGCGAAGAACACGGGCGTCGCGTAGCAGAGGATCGCGAACACGCGCAGCACGGCGTCGCCCCAGCGGTCGCGCACGGCGGCGGCGAGCATCCCGAGCGGGATGCCGACGACGAAGGCGACGAGGAGCGCGTAGAACGCGAGCTCGAGCGTCGCGCCGCCGTAGCGCAGCAGCACCTCGGTCACCTGCTGGTTGTCGGTGAGCGTCGTGCCGAAGTTGCCCGTGAACACCTGGCCGAGGTACTCGAGGTACTGGATGAGGAGCGGTCGGTCGTAGCCGGCCGCCTCGATGCGCTCCTGGAGCTGGTCGGCGGGGAGCCGGCCGCCGAGCGCCGCCGTGATCGGATCGCCCGTCGTGCGCATCAGCAGGAAGACCATCGTCACGAGGATGAAGACGGTCGGGAAGATCAGCAGGAAGCGCACGAGCAGGTACCTGCCGAGCGAGCCGCCTCCGGATCGTCGCCGGGCCGCCCCGCCGGCGGCGGGGGGCGCGAGCTCAGTGGTCGAGGTCATCCCGGGCAGTATCTCTCTTAAGTGGTCGGGAGGGTCACCCCCGTGCGCGAACGCGTGGAACGGGGGCGGCCGCCGCAGCGACCGCCCCCGTGTGCCGGATCAGCGCGTGATGGACGCGAACCGCAGCTTGAACGAGGCATCCAGGACGATGCCCTGGATGTCGGTGCCCGACACCGCCGTCTGCGCGCCCTGGAGGTAGGGCACGGTCGACAGCTGCGCGGCGACGGCCGCCTGGATGTCGCCGATCAGACCCTCGCGCTCGCCGGCGTCGGTGGTGACCGCCTGCTGGAGGATGAGCTCGTCGACGCTCGCGTCGCTGAAGTGGTTCCCGAGGAAGTTCTGCGTGAGGAAGAACGGCGTCAGGTAGTTGTCGGCGTCGGAGTAGTCCGGGAACCAGCCGAGCTGGTACGCCGGGTAGACGTCGGCCGTGCGGTCCTCCGCGTACTGCACCCACTCGGTCGACTGGAGGTTGACGGTGAACAGGCCGTCCGCCTCGAGCTGGTCCTTGATGAGCGCGTACTCGTCACCCGAGCTCGGGCCGTAGTGGTCCGGGCTGTACTGCAGGTTGAGGGTGACGGGCGTCGTGACGCCGGCCTCCGCGAGCCGGGCCGCGGCCTTCGCCGCGTCGGGGCCGCCGTCGGTGCCGTAGAGGTCCTTCAGCACCTCGGTCGCACCGGCGAAGCCCTCGGGCACGTAGGAGTACAGGGGCGTGTAGGTGCCCTTGTAGACCTGCTCCGAGAGCGCGTCGCGGTCGAGGAGGTCGGCGACCGCCTGACGCACGGCGAGGGCCTTGGCCGGGTCGGCCTCGGCGGTCGTCGCGCCGAACGGCTGCGTGTTGAAGTTGAAGACGATGTAGCGGATCTCGCCGCCGGGGCCGTCGTGCACGGTCACCGCGTCGTTCGTCGCGAGGTCGGCCACGTCCGTCGCCGAGAGGCTGCGGTACGCGACGTCGATCTCGCCCTCCTGCACGTCGAGCTTGAGGTTCGACGACTCGGCGTAGTAGCTCAGGATGACGCCGTCGTTCTGCGCCTCCGTGATGACGCCGCGGTACTCCGGGTTCGGCGCGAACTCGACGGTCTGGTTGAAGTCCCAGCTCGTGATCGTGTACGGGCCGCCGAAGGCGTTGGCGTCGACGATCTCCTGGTCGGGCGTGAGCGCGTCGGCCGAGAACACCTCGTCGTCGACGATGGCGCCCGGGAAGCTCGTCAGGATGAACGGGAAGACCTGGTCGTTCTCGCTCTTGAGGTGGAAGACGACGGTCGTGTCGTCGGTCGCCTCGACGCTCTCGAGGTTGTAGAGCAGGCTCGAGGCGCCGTTCGGGTCGTTGATCGCGATGTTGCGCTCGAACGAGAAGACGACGTCGTTCGCGTCGAGGGTGTTGCCGTTGGCCCACGTGAGGCCCTCGGGCAGCGTCACCGTGTACTCGTCGGGCGCCGTGAACTCGGCGGTCTCCGCGAGCGAGGGGACGACGTCGGTGCTGTTCTGGTCGGTGTCGACGAGGTACGGGAACACGTTGACCTGCACCGCGAGCGAGCCGTTGTCGTACGAGCCGGCGGGGTCGAGGGTCGTGACCTTGTCCGTCGTTCCCACGAGGATGACGTTGTCGCCATCGCCGCCGGGGGCGCCGCCCCCGCCCCCGCGCGGGGGGGGCGCCCCGGTGGTCATGTATTTCTTTT
>JAEWKY010000012.1 GCA_023457615.1 Actinomycetes bacterium
CCCGGAGCTCCGCCGTGCGGCCCGGGTGCAGCACGGGGTGCGACCCGGCGACCGGGCGGATGTCGGCCGCGAGCGCGAGCCCCACCGCGGCGACCGCGTCGAGCGCGTCGGCGATCCCCGAGGGCACGGCGGCCGCGCCGGGTTGCGCGGGCACGGCGTTGCCGAGCACGAGCACGGCGACGCGCTGCGGCTGCGGCGGAAGGCCGTCCGTGAGCGTCGCGAGCACGTCGGGGGCGAGCTCGACCCCGCCGGGCGGGATCTCGGCGGTGCCGTACGACGCGCCCGGCTCGGGACGGTAGACCGTGCCGATCTCGAAGAGCGCGAGATCGGTGAGGCCGCGGGCGAGGTTGCGCCGGGCGGTCTCGACCAGACCGGGCAGCAGCGACCGGCGCAGGAACGGCTCGCGCGGGTCGAGGGCGTTCGCGAGCTCGAGCGCCGGGGCGCCGGGCTCGAACGCCTCGACCGTGGCGGCGGCGAGGAACGGGTAGGCGAGGACCTCGGTGAGCCCCGCCGCGGCGAGGGTGTTCGCGAGGCGACGACGCGCCGACTGCGCGCGCGACCAGCCCCGGCCGGGAGGCGCGGTCGGCAGCTCCGACGGCACGCGGTCGTAGCCCGTGATGCGCGCGACCTCCTCGACGAGCGAGGCGGCATCCCCCAGATCGGGGCGCCACGTCGGCGGCGTGACGTTCCAGCCGTCCTTGCCCTGCTCGAGCGTCGCGCCGATGAGCTCGAGCGCGTCGCGCACCTCGTCCTCGGTGTACGCGACGCCGATGAGCTTCTCGGCCGCGAGGCGGTGCAGCGCGATCGGGGTGCGCGCATCCGGCGCCGGGATCACGACGCCGAGCGGGTCGATCGTGCCGCCCGCGAGCTGCACGAGCAGGTCCGCGACGCGCTGTGCCGCGATCGGGCCGAGCGTCGGGTCGACGCCGCGCTCGAAGCGCTTCGACGCCTCGCTCCACAGCTTGTGGCGGCGGGCGGCCCGCGCGATCGTCACGGGGTCGAAGTGCGCCGCCTCGACGAGGATGTCGGTCGTGGCGTCCGAGACCTCGGTCGACGCCCCGCCCATGACGCCGGCGAGTCCGATCGGACCCGAGTCGTCGGTGATCAGCAGGTCCTCGGCATCCAGCCTCCGCACCTGGTCGTCGAGCGTGGTCAGCGTCTCCCCTGCCGCGGCACGGCGCACGACGATGCCGCCGGCGACCTTCGCGAGGTCGTAGGTGTGCGTCGGCTGGCCGAGCTCGAGCATGACGTAGTTGCTGATGTCGACCGGCAGCGAGATCGAGCGGATGCCGGCGAGCTTCAGGCGGGCCACCATGCCCGAGGGCGTGGGCCGGGTCGCGTCGACCCCGCGCACGACGCGCGCGGCGAAGGCGTCGCAGCCCACGCGCCCGCGGATCGGCGCGGCGTCGTCGATGCGTACGTCGTAAGCGGACGCCGTATCCACCGTCACGGCGAGCGCGGGATCGGTGAACCGGGCGCCCGTCGAATGCGCGTACTCGCGCGCGATGCCGCGCACCGAGAGCGCGTAGCCACGGTCGGGCGTGACGTTGATCTCCACCGCGGCGTCGTCGAGCCCGAGGAGCGCGAGCGCGTCCTCCCCCGGCTCGGCCGTCAGCCCGCGCTCGTGCAGGCGCAGGATGCCGCCGTGCTCGTCACCCAGGCCGAGCTCGCGCTCCGACGCGATCATGCCGTCTGACACGTGACCGTAGGTCTTGCGGGCCGAGATCGGGAAGGGCCCCGGCAGCACCGCGCCGGGCAGCGACACGGGCACGAGGTCGCCGACCTCGAAGTTGTGGGCGCCGCAGACGATGCCGCGCGGCTCGGGCTCGCCGACATCCACCTGCACCCAGCGGATCGTCTTGCCGTTCGACTGCGGCTCCTCGACGAACGACAGGATGCGGCCGACGACGACGGGACCCTGCACGCCGAAGCCGTGGGTGTCCTCCTCCTCGAAGCCCACCTTCACGAGCGCCGCGTGGAGGTGCTCGAGGGTCACGTCCTCGGGCAGGTCGACCCAGTCGCCGAGCCAGCTGATCGGAATCCGCACGTCAGACCACCATCCCGAACTGCTGCGAGAAGCGCACGTCGCCCTCGACCATGTCGCGCATGTCGTTCATCTCGTTGCGGAACTGCAGCGTGCGCTCGATGCCCATCCCGAAGGCGAAGCCCTGGTACTCGGTCGGATCGACTCCGGCCGACAGCAGCACGTTGGGATTCACCATCCCGCAGCCGCCCCACTCCACCCAGCGCGCGCCGCCCTTCGCGTTCGGCTGCCAGACGTCCATCTCGGCGCTCGGCTCGGTGAACGGGAAGTAGTTCGGGCGCAGCCGGATCTGCGCGCCCTCGCCGAACATCGCGCGGGCGAGGTGCTCGAGGGTGCCGCGCAGGTGCGCCATCGTGAGGCCGCGATCGATCGCGATGCCCTCGATCTGGTGGAACACCGGGGTGTGGGTGGCGTCCAGCTCGTCCTTGCGGAACACCTTGCCGGGGGCGACGACGTAGAGCGGCAGCGGGCGGTCGAGCAGCGAGCGGATCTGCACGTTGGACGTCTGGCTGCGCAGCACGAGGTTGCGGTCGGCGGGCTCGACGTAGAACGTGTCCTGCTCGCCGCGCGCGGGATGGTCGGGGTCGATGTTGAGCGCGTCGAAGTTGAACCACGCGTGCTCGAGCTCGGGACCGTCGGCCACCTCCCACCCCATGCCGACGAAGATGTCGCCCATCTGCTCCATGAGGAGCGGGAGCGGATGCCGCGCCCCGGCCCGGCGGCGGGACGGCACGGCGGTCACGTCGATCGCCTCGGCCGCGAGCTTCAGCTCCTCCTCCGCGACGAGGATGCGCTCCTCCGCCTCCGCGGCGACCGCGTTGACGCGGCCACGGGCCTCCCCGACGAGCTTGCCCGCGGCGGCCTTCTGGTCGCCGGGCAGGTCGCGGATGCCGGCGTTGAGCTTCGCGAGCGGGCTGCCGTCGGCGGTGTGCGCGGCGCGGGCGGCCCTCAGCGCGACCGAGTCACCCGCGTCCCGGAACGCCGCGACGGCTGCCTCGACGGCGGAGCTGACGGCGGACTCGGTGATCTCGGACACGAGGACCGAGTCTATCGAGGGCTAGGACAGTGGTCTGCCCTGGATCGTCGCGTTCGGGTCGGACGAGCCCGTCCCGGTCACGGCCCCGCCCACGCCGAAGACGGAGCCCCGACGCGGGATGCGCGGGCGGCCCGCACCCGGGCCCGTCCTCCGTGCGACGATCCGCGCGATCCAGGACAGCAGCAGGTTGAGGCCGAGGTAGATCGCGAGGGCGACGAAGAAGAACGAGTAGAGGTAGCGGTTGCCGAAGAAGTTCGGCAACGACTTGGTGGCCTGGTAGAGCAGGTCGTTGGTGTTCCCGAGGATGTACGCGAGCGCGGTGTCCTTCAGCAGCACGACGAGCTGCGCGATGATGATCGGCAGCATGTTGCGGGCGGCCTGCGGGAACTCGATCCGGAAGCGCGTGCCGAGCGGCGAGAGGCCGACCGAGAGCCCCGCCTCGCGCTGGCCGCGCGGGAGCGCCGCGATGCCGGCCCGCAGGATCTCGCCGATGATCGCGCCGTTGTAGAGCGCGAGTGCCGCGACACCCGCCCAGTACGCGCCCGTCGAGAAGACGAGCAGGATGAAGAGCATCATCAGCAGCACGGGCATGCCGCGGAAGAACTCGAGGATCACGATCGACGGGACGCGGATGACCGCGAGGGACGCCGTGCGGGCGAACGAGAACAGCACGCCGATCGCGAGCGCGAGCACCGCCGCGAGCCCCGCCATCTGCAGCGTGCCGAGCACGCCGTTGCCGATCGCGCGCCACACGGCGAGATCGTTGAAGACGTCCCAGCGGCTCGGATCGAACAGGCCGGGGAGCACGGCGCCCGCCGCCGTGGTCCTCGGTATCGCGAGGGCGTAGATCACCGCCGCGAGCACGCCCGCGATGGCGACGACCGCGACGGCCGAGATGATCCGGGCCCGGCGCTTGGCCTTGGGTCCCGGCGCGTCGTAGAGGACCGAGCTCATCGCGCCACCGCCACCCTCTTCTCGACCCGGCCGGCGATCACGCCGAGCGTCACCGTGACGACCAGGTAGAAGGCCGCGACGGCGACGAGGATCGCGATGACCTCGTCGCCGCGGGCGTTGATCGCCCCGCGCGAGGCGGCGAAGAGCTCGACGACGAAGAAACCGCCGGCGACCGAGGTGTTCTTGGTGAGCGCGATGAGCACGTTGATGATCGGCGGCACGACCATGCGCACCGCCTGCGGCAGGATCACGTGCCCGAGCACCTGCCCGAAGCCCAGCCCGATGCTGCGCGCCGCCTCCGCCTGGCCGACCGGGATGCCGTTGATGCCCGAGCGGATCGCCTCGGCGATGAAGGGCGTCGTGTAGAGCGTGAGGCCGATCGCCGCGAGCAGGAAGTAGCCGCCGCGCGCGCCGAGGTACGGGCCGAGCGTCGCGAACCCGAACAGCACGAGCGTGAGCGGGATGTTGCGGAAGAGCTCGGTGAAGACGGCGGCGAAGGTGCGCAGCGGGCCGATCGGCGAGACGCGGAAGCCCGCGATCAGCGTCCCGAAGACGAGCGCCCCGACCCCGGCGATGCCGAGCAGCGCGAGGGTCTTGGTGAACCCGTCGAGGAGCCGCGGGAGCTGCTCGATCACGGCATCCATGCGTCTCCTTCCGGGTCGGGGTAGGGAGGGGCGTCCCCGCGGACGCCCCTCCCGGTCACGGCGTCAGACTCGTCGAGTCAGTACCGGTCGACGGCCGGCGGGTCCGGCAGATCGAGCACGACGCCCGCGGTGGCCTCCCAGGCCGCGGCCCAGCTGCCGTCCTCGTACGAGGCCTCGAGCACGTCGTTGATCCAGTCGCGGAAGGCGTCGTCGTCCTTCGCCAGGCCGATCCCGTACGGCTCCGCCGTGAAGGGGTTGTTGACGACCTCGAACTCACCCGCGCTCTGGTCGGCGAGACCCGCGAGGATGACGTTGTCGGTCGTCACCGCGACGGCCTGGCCCGTGCGGAGCGGCTCGAGGCAGTCGGCGTAGTCCGCCGCCTCGAGGACGTTGGACGTGTACTCCTGGATGTTGGTGAGCGAGGTCGACCCGCTCACGGTGCAGACCGTCGCGTCCGGGTTCTCCTCGAACCACTCGGGCCCCTCGATCCCCTCGGGGTTGCCCGCCGCGACGAGGATGTCCTGGCCGGCCTCGTAGTACGGGCCGGCGAAGGAGATGAGCTCCTTGCGGGCGTCGTTGATCGTGTAGGTCGCGATGACGATGTCGACCTCGCCCGACACGATGAACGGCTCGCGGTTCTGCGACACCGTGTTGATCCACGTGATCGAGCCCTCGTCGATGCCGAGGTGCTTCGCGATGATCTTGCCGATCTCGACGTCGAAGCCGACGGGGTCGCCGTCGGGGCCCTCGAGACCGAAGAGCGGCTGCGCGTACTTGGTGCCGATCGTGATCGCGCCCGCGTCGGCCAGCTCGGCCATCGTCGTGCCGTCGTCGAACGGCACCGCCTCGAACTCGGCGGCGGGCTCGCTCGGCTCGCCGTCGCCGCCCGGGGCGGCCGAGTCGACGCACCCGGCGAGGACGAGCGCCCCCGCGACGGCGAGCGACCCGAACAGTGCTGTGTTCCTACGGACTCTCATGGTGTTCCCTCCCTTGCCATGCTTTCCTCCCGCACCGGTCAGTGCGTGAGGATCTTCGACAGGAAGTCCTTCGCCCGGTCTGAGCTCGGCTTCGTGAAGAAGGTCTCGGGGGCGGCCTCTTCGACGAGGGCGCCGTCCGCCATGAAGAGCACGCGGTTGGCGGCCTTCCGGGCGAATCCCATCTCGTGCGTGACGACGATCATCGTCATGCCGTCTTTCGCGAGGCCGACCATGACGTCGAGCACCTCGTTGATCATCTCGGGGTCGAGGGCCGAGGTCGGCTCGTCGAGCAGCATGAGCTTGGGGTCCATGGCGAGCGAGCGGGCGATCGCCACGCGCTGCTGCTGACCGCCGCTCAGCTGGGCGGGCATCTTCTCGGCCTGGTTGGCGACCCCGACGCGGTCGAGCAGCTCGAGCGCGCGCTTCTTCGCCGCCTCGGGCTTCATGCCGCGCACGACCGTCGGGCCGAGCGTGACGTTCTCGAGCACCGTCTTGTGCGCGAAGAGATTGAACGACTGGAACACCATGCCGACGTCGGCGCGCAGCTTCGCGAGCGGGCGGCCCTCCTCGGGCAGCGGCTCACCGTCGATGAGGATGCGGCCCGAGTCGATCGTCTCGAGCCGGTTGATCGCGCGGCAGAGGGTCGACTTGCCCGATCCGGAGGGACCGATGACGACGACCACCTCGCCCCGCGCGACCGTCGTCGTGATGTCCCTCAGCACGTGGAGCTCGCCGAAGTGCTTGTCGACGTGCTCGAGGACGACGAGGGGCTCGGGCTCCATCAGGTCAGTGCAGCACGTCCCCCGACCGGGTGACAACGCCCTTGACGATCCCCCAGGTTTCTGCCAGGAAGCGCGGGCTCAGGCGCGCTGGGCGAACGCCGACTCGTAGAGGCAGACCGAGGCCGCCGTCGCGAGGTTGAGCGACTCCGCCCGCCCGTAGATCGGCAGCTTCACGACGCGGTCGGCGAGGCGCAGCTGCTCGTCGGCGAGGCCGTGCGCCTCGTTGCCGAAGACCCACGCCGTCGGCTCCCCGAGCCGGTCGCGCACGCGCGGCAGATCCGCGCCCTTCACGTCGGCGGCGAGCACCTGCAGCCCGGCGGCCCGCACGGCATGGAGCGCGGCATCCAGCGTGCCGTTCTGGGCGACGGGCACGTGGAAGATCGATCCCGTCGTCGAGCGCACGACCTTCGGGTTGTAGGCGTCCACGCTGTTGCCGGTGAGGATCACGCCGTCGGCGCCCGCGGCATCCGCGGCCCGGATGATCGTGCCCGCGTTACCCGGATCGCGCACCTCCTCGAGGATGGCCACGAGCCGCGGCCCGCGGGCGAGCAGCTCGGCGACCGTCGTCGGCAGCTGGCGGCATGTCGCGAGCACGCCCTGCGGCGTGACGGTGTCGGCCATCGCCTCGAGGACGGCCTCGGTCACGGTCTGCACCTCGAGCCCCGCCTCCCCCGCGGCGCGCACGAGCGACGCGTGCCGGTCGACGACGTTCGCGGTCATGAAGAGCTCGACGACCTCGCGGGGGTGGAAGGCGAGGGCCTCGGAGACGGCCTGCGGCCCCTCGACGAGGAAGAGTCCCGTCTCCTCACGGGCGCTGCGCTTCGCGAGCTTCGCGACGGCGCGCACCCGCGGCGAGCGCGGGTTGTCGATCATGCCGTCCAGCCTAGGGATCCGCGGTGAACACGAGGTGTCGAAACGCGAGAGAGCGGCACCCCGGGCGGGGCGCCGCTCTCTCGAGGAGGCTGCGTTACGCGGCGTCGGCCTTCGCGTTGACGTCGGCCGGGAGGGCGGCCTTCGCGGTCGCGACGAGGGCGGCGAACGTCGCCGGCTCGTTCACCGCGAGTTCCGCGAGGATGCGACGGTCGACCTCGACACCCGCGAGGCCGAGGCCCTGGATGAGGCGGTTGTACGTCAGGCCGTTCGCGCGGGCCGCGGCGTTGATGCGCTGGATCCAGAGGCGACGGAACTCGCCCTTCTTCGCGCGACGGTCGCGGTAGGCGTAGACGAGGGAGTGGGTGACCTGCTCCTTCGCCTTGCGGTAGAGGCGCGACCGCTGGCCGCGGTAGCCCTCGGCCCGCTCGAGGATGGTGCGGCGCTTCTTGGCGGCGTTGACCGCTCTCTTGACACGTGCCATTGCTGTTGTCCTTGTTCTGAGCCCGGCTTACTTGCCGAGGAGCTTCTTGATGACCTTGGCGTCCTGCGGGGCGAGGACGACTTCCTGGTTGAGGCGGCGGGTCAGCTTCGAGGACTTGCCCTCGAGGTTGTGACGCATTCCCGCGCCCTGCTTCATGACCTTGCCGCTTCCGGTGATCTTGAAGCGCTTCTTGGCACCGGAGTGCGACTTCTGCTTAGGCATTGCTGCTTTCCTCTTCTGCTGCGGCATCGGGCGCTGCGGCGGCTTCCGGCGCGGGGGTGTTCCGCGCCGCCTTGTCTTCGGCCTTCTTGGCCTGGGCTTCGGCCTTGGCGTCGACCTTGCTCTTGAGCGGGCCGATCACCATGACCATGTTGCGACCGTCGATCGTCGGGGTGGACTCGACGGTGCCGAACTCGGCGACATCCTCGGCGAAGCGCTGGAGGAGGCGGACGCCCTGCTCCGGTCGGGACTGCTCCCGGCCGCGGAAGAGGATCATGGCCTTCACCTTGTCCCCGCCCTGGAGGAAGCCCTCCGCGCGCTTGCGCTTGGTCTCGTAGTCGTGCTTGTCGATCTTGAGGCGGAAACGGACCTCCTTGAGGATCGTGTTCGCCTGGTTGCGCCGAGCTTCCTTGAGCTTCTGGGCCTGCTCGTACTTGAACTTGCCGTAGTCCATGATCTTTACCACGGGCGGGACGGAGTTCGGGGCAACCTCGACCAGGTCGAGCTCGGCCTCCTGCGCGAGACGCAGGGCGTCCTCGATGCGCACGACGCCGACCTGCTCGCCCGCGGGGCCCACCAGGCGCACCTGGGGAACGCGGATCCGGTCGTTCGTTCTGGGATCGCTGATGTGTGGGTTCCTTTCGTTTCAGAACACGAAGGAAGCATCCACGCGGACGTGCTCTCGAGGAACGCGCACCGCTCTCACCCTGGCTACCGGACGGCCTGCGAGCAGTGCGCGTCCGGCGGAGTGAAACTGGGACCCGATAGCCTGGTGAGGCCGGCAGGTGGGAGGATTCTCCGCTTCGTCGGCATCCGGAATGCTCCGGAAGCCCGCATAAGAATAACAGAGGATGCCTGCGTGAGCCACGACTCCGTCGACCCCGAGATCCGCGACATCGCGGAGGTGCCCGCGGTCGAGGTGATCAACACCGTCGCCGTGCACCTCCTCTCGGCGGCCGCCGTGCAGTGCGGCCTCGCCGACGAGCCCGACGCGAAGCCCGACCTCGACGAGGCGCGCAAGCTCATCGATGCCCTCGCGGGTCTCGTGACCGCCGCCGCCCCGCACCTCGGCGACCACCACGCCCGGGCCCTGCGCGACGGCCTGCGCTCGGTGCAGCTCGCCTTCCGCGAGGCCTCCCCCGTGCCCGACCCGATCGGCGCCGGCCCGGGCGAGAAGTACACCGGTCCGGTGAACTGACTCTTGCGCGGCCGTTGGTTGCACGCGCGCACGAACTCCCGGAAGCGCGTGCAACAAACGACCGCGTGAGGGTCAGACCGTTCCGAGGCTCTCGAGGCGGACGGCGATCGAGTCGACGCGCTCGGCGATGAGGGCGGACGCCGCCCACGCGTCGCCGAGGCGGGCGAGGAGGGCATCCAGCTCCTCCCGCGACAGGCCCGGCTCGAGCGTCAGCTGCACGACGAGCTCGGCACCGCTGAGCCGCGCGTCGGGGTCGCCCGGCGCGAGCTGCACCGCGCGCACGACGACCTCCCCCGCGGTCGCGGCGAGGAACGCCTCGAGCACCTGCTCGTCGGCGAAGCACGGGACGAAGACGCCCTCCGTGGCGAGCGCCTCGAAGCCCGTGCGGCGCAGCGCGAACTCGGTCGGCGAGCCCGGGTCGAGCACGAGCGCCCCCGCGCGGTCGGCCGCCGCCGCGAGGGCCGCCCGCGGAGCCGACACCGGGATGGGACGCGCGCTCGGATTCCACATCCGCATCGCGTCGACCGACGAGAACACGGGCAGCACGACGCGGCCGTCGGGCCCCTCGACGGTGACGAGGGCGAGTTCCTGGGTCTTGTCGACCAGCTGACCGTGCGGGCCGATCCCCTCGTCGCCACGGTCGGTGACGAGCGGCACGAGCAGCCGCGCGGCGCCGAGCGCCGCGACGACCTCCGGCATCCCGAGCTCGCGCGCCCGGAAGCGGCGCACCGTCTCGATCAGCCGGGGGTCGGCCGCGCCGTCGTCGTCCGCGGCGGGATTCGCGGGGAACTCGCGGCCCTCGAACGGGATGCCGGCGGAGTCGGCGTGCATCGGGCGGCGCCCGGGCTCAGTCGCCCGCGACGTCGAGCGCCTCGGCGAGCGTGAACGCGCCGGCGTAGAGCGCCTTGCCGACGATCGCCCCCTCGAGCCCCTGCGGCACGAGCTCGCGCAGCTCGGCGATGTCGTCGAGGTTCGCGATCCCGCCCGAGGCGATCACGGGCTTCACGGTGCGCGAGCACACCTCCGCGAGCAGGGCGAGGTTCGGACCCTGGAGGGTGCCGTCCTTCGTGACGTCGGTGACGACGTAGCGCGCGCAGCCGGCCGCCTCGAGGCGGTCGAAGACGGTCCACAGGTCCCCGCCCTCCTGCGTCCAGCCGCGGGCCGCGAGCACCGTGCCGCGCACGTCGAGGCCGACCGCGATCGCCTCGCCGTACTCCGCGATCACGTGGGCCGCCCACTCCGGGTTCTCGAGCGCCGCGGTGCCGAGGTTGATGCGCTTCGCCCCGGTCGCGAGCGCGGCCTCGAGGGTCGCGTCGTCGCGGATGCCGCCCGAGAGCTCGATGTTGACCTTGCGCGGGGTGTTCTTGATGACCTTCTTGATCACGCCGTGGTTGCCGCCGCGGCCGAAGGCGGCATCCAGGTCGACGAGGTGGATCCACTCGGCGCCCTGGCTCGCCCAGGTGTCGGCGGCCTGGATCGGGTCGCCGTAGCTGGTCTCGCTGCCGGCCTCGCCCTGCGTCAGCCGCACCGCCTTGCCGTCGGCCACGTCGATGGCCGGGAGGAGGGTGAGCTTCGGGGCGGAGTTGAACTCGGTCACAAGGTGGAAAGCGTAGTCGCTCGCGGTGCGGCCGGACTCCACGACTCAGAGCGAGCCGAGCCAGTTCCTCAGCAGGCGGATGCCCGGCTCCCCCGACTTCTCCGGATGGAACTGCGTAGCCGAGAGCGGGCCGTTCTCGGCCGCCGCGACGAAGCGTCCCCCGTGGTCGGCCCAGGTGACCTTCGGCTGCGCGAACGATCCGTACACGTCGAGGTCCCAGGATCGCGCGGCGTAGGAGTGCACGAAGTAGAAGCGCTCGTCGCGGAGCCCGTCGAAGAGCACCGATCCCTCGGGGGCGTCGACGGTGTTCCAGCCCATGTGCGGCAGCACGTCGGACGGCAGCTCGTCGACGACGCCGGGCCACTCGCCGAGTCCCGCGGTGTCGACGCCGCGTTCGACGCCGCGCTCGAAGAGCACCTGCATGCCGACGCAGATGCCGAGCACGGGACGACCGCCGGCGAGGCGCCGCTCGATGAGCTCGCCTCCCCGCACGCCGTTCAGCGCCGACATCACGGCCGCGAACGCCCCGACCCCGGGCACGAGGAGTCCGTCGGCGTCCGTGACCCGCTGCCGGTCGGCGGTGAGCTCGACGTCGGCTCCGGCCGCCTCGAGCGCCTTCACGGCCGAGTGCACGTTGCCGGAGCCGTAGTCGAGCACGACCACGGTGGGCTGCGCGGCCACGGCTACAGCGCGCCCTTGGTCGAGGGGATGCCGGACACGCGGGCATCCGGCTCGACCGCCCGGCGGAACGCGCGCGCGAACGCCTTGAACTCCGCCTCGGCGATGTGATGAGGGTCGCGGCCGGCGAGCACGGTGATGTGCATCGTGAGCGCGGCGTTGAACGCGATCGCCTCGAAGACGTGCCGCACCATCGAGCCCGTGAAGTGCCCGCCGATGAGGTGGTGCTGGAAGCCCTGCGGCTCACCCGAGTGCACGAGGTAGGGGCGGCCGGAGACATCCACGACCGCCTGCGCGAGCGCCTCGTCGAGGGGCACGAGAGCGTCGCCGTAGCGCCCGATGCCCGACTTGTCGCCGAGGGCCTGCTTGATCGCCTGGCCGAGCACGATGCCCGTGTCCTCGACGGTGTGGTGCACGTCGATGTCGGTGTCGCCGCTCGCCGTCACCGTGAGGTCGACGAGGGAGTGCTTGCTGAACGCGGTCAGCAGGTGGTCGAAGAACGGCACCGTCGTGTGGATCGACGACGCGCCCGTGCCGTCGAGGTCGAGGCTCAGCTCGATGCTCGACTCGCTGGTCTGACGCGACAGCTTCGCGGTGCGGGAGGCCATGCCCCGAGCTTAGTCAGCGCGTCCCGCCGAGCCCGGCGAGGGCGTTCAGGAAGTAGCTCGTCTCCTCCTCGGTGCCGGCCGTCACGCGCAGCGCGTTGGGCAGTCCGACGTCGCGGATCAGGATGTCGCGCTCGCGCAACGCGCGGAACGTCGCCTGCGGATCGGCGACCCCGTCGAAGAGCACGAAGTTCGCCCAGCTCTCGTGCGCGCGGTAGCCGAGCACCGGCAGCTCCGCGAGCAGCCGGTCGCGCTGCCCGCGGATGTCGTCGACCATCGCGAGCATCTCGGGCGCGTGGTGCAGGGCCGCGAGCGCCGCCGCCTGCGTGAGCGCGGAGAGGTGGTACGGCAGCCGCACGAGACGCAGCGCGTCGGTCACCGCGGGGTCGGCGGCGAGGTAGCCCACGCGCACCCCGGCGAACGCGAACGCCTTGCTCATCGTGCGCGAGACGAGGAGGCGCTCGCGTCCGGGCAGCAGGCTCAGCGCGCTCGGGACGTGGGCGGGCACGAACTCGGCGTACGCCTCGTCGACGAAGACGATGCCGCGTGACGCCGCGTAGACCGCCTCGATCGTCTCGAGCGGGAGCGGGGTGCCCGTCGGGTTGTTCGGGGCGCACAGGAAGACGAGGTCGGGATCGGTGCGCTCCACCGCCGCGACCGCGGTCTCGGGCGAGATGCGGAAGCCGGCATCCCGCTCGCCGGTCACCCACTCGGTGCCCGTGCCGGCGGCGATGATCGGATGCATCGAGTACGTCGGGGGGAAGCCGAGCACGCGACGGCCCGGTCCGCCGAAGGCCTGGAGCACGTGCTGGATGATCTCGTTCGACCCGTTCGCCGCCCAGACGTTCTCGGCGCCGAGCCCGTGCCCGAGGTACCCCGCGAACGCCGCGCGCAGCTCGGTGAACTCCCGGTCGGGGTAGCGGTTCGCGCCGAGGACGGCGTGCGCGAGCCTCTCGACGATGTCGCGGGCCACGGCCTCGGGGATGGGGTGCGTGTTCTCGTTGACGTTGAGCGCGTACCGCACCGGATCCTGGGGGGCGCCGTAGGGCACCGCGCCCTTCAGGTCGTCGCGGAGCGGGAGGTCGGAGAGGGATGCCACTCGCCGGAGTTTACCGAGCGCGTGGCGGCGGCCCCGCGCCTCAGCCGGCGTACTGCGCCGGGATCGCGAGGCGCTGGCCCGCGTGCACGTCGGAGGACGCGAGCTGGTTGAGCGCGACGACCTGGGCGGCGAACTCGCGCGGGTCCTCCTCGGGGGCGAGCTCGGACGCGAGACCCCAGAGCGACTGCCCGGACTCGACCGTGACCCATTCGAACGTCGTCTCGGACGACGTGCTCGTCGCGACCGCCCCGCCGCCGTTGAGGCCGATGAACAGCGCCGCCACCACGAACGGCAGGGCGGCGAGCGTCGTGAAGACGGCCCGTCCGCGACGCGTCAGCCGCAGGCGCGGGAGCGCGGTCGGCAGCGCGGTCCCGGTCGGCACGGGGGCGGTGCTGTGGCTCACGGCGGTCATGACGGGCTCCTCACGTGCTGGTGATGGGGTGCTGGTGGTGCGGCGGTGCGGCGGTACTGGTGATGCGGCGGTACTGGTGATGCGGCGGTGCTGGTGGTGCGGTGGTGCTGGTGGTGCGGTGGCGATCAGCCCCCGGGTCTCCGGCGGCCGGGCCGACGACCCGGGGGCGAATCTGTGTTCCGAACATACCTTCGATCGAACGTGTGTTCAAGTCCTCCCCAGCACTTCGGCTGCGAATCGCCCGACACACTCGAACGGATGTTTGCCGCAGCGACCTCGACCGGATACAGTTTCGATCGCCGGGACGATTCGACCATCGACCACCGACATCGGGCCGGCGCCGCAGAATCACGAGGAGGAGCCATGGACGAGAGCATCCAGAACCCGTCGAGTCCCGAGCCCGTCGGCACGCGCCGCCGCACCTCGCTGAGCGACAAGCAACAGGCCATCCTCGAGGTCATCCAGCGCTCGGTGTCGAGCCGCGGCTACCCGCCGAGCATGCGCGAGATCGGCGACGCCGTCGGGCTCTCGTCGCTCTCGAGCGTCACTCACCAGCTCAACCAGCTCGAGCTCTCCGGCTACCTGCGGCGCGACCCCAACCGTCCCCGTGCCCTCGAGGTGCTCATCGAGCTGCCCGGGGTCGACGCCTCCGAGTCGAGCGCCCCGGTCGGCGACGCCGCGATGGTGCCGCTCGTCGGGCGCATCGCCGCCGGCATCCCGATCACCGCCGATCAGCAGGTCGAGGAGGTCTTCCCGCTCCCCCGTCAGCTCGTCGGCAAGGGCGACCTGTTCATGCTCAAGGTCGTCGGCGAGTCGATGATCGACGCCGCCATCTGCGACGGCGACTGGGTCGTCGTGCGTCAGCAGAACTCCGCCGAGAACGGCGAGATCGTCGCCGCGATGCTCGACGGCGAGGCGACGGTGAAGGTCTTCCGCCAGCGCGACGGGCACACCTGGCTGCTGCCGCGCAACTCGGCGTTCGAGCCGATCCTGGGCGACCAGGCCGAGATCCTCGGCAAGGTCGTCGCGGTGCTCCGCTCGGTCTAGGCGCGGTCCGCGATCGCCGCGCCGCGCTCCGCGCCGCCGAGCACGTAGTCCTGGATCGCGAGCACGGCCGCGCCCCGGCACCACTCGGTGTCGTCGCCATCGGTCGCGACGAGTTGCACGGTCGACGCCCGCGGATCGCGATCGGCGGCGATCCCCTCCCGCACCGCGTCGGCCGCGACGCTCGCAAGGCGGACGCCCTCGCCGCCGAGCACGACGAGCTCGGGCATCGTGAGGTTGGCGACCGCCGCGATGAGCCGCCCGAGTCCACGGCCGGCGTCGTCGACGACCCGGCGTGCGGCCGGCTCACCGGCGTCCGCGAGGTCGAGCACCTCGTCGAAGCCGACCTCGCGACCGAGGGCGCCCGACGCCGCTGCCACGAGCGCGCTCTCGGTCAGCACGCTGCGGGCGCAGCCGCGGTGACCCGCCGGGCAGAGCGGACCGAACGGATCGAGCGGCCAGTGGCCGACCAGGCCGAGCCCGGCGTCGGCATCCCGCACGACCTCCCCGCCCACCATGAGCCCGTAGCCGATGCCGGCGCCGAGGGTGAGGGCGGCGAACCTGTCGACCGACGCCCCGGCGCCGAACCAGTGCTCGAACTCGGTGAAGGCGACGAGGTCGTTGTCGACGACGCTCGGCACGCCGGTCGCGGCGCCGACGAGGGCGGCGAGCGGCACGTCCTCCCATTCGAGGAACGGCGCCGACACGACGACGCCCGACCTGTCGACCCGACCGCCGACGCCGACGCCGAGACCCGTGATGGGCGCGTCCGCCGACGAGAGCCGCGTGGCGAGCCGGGCGATCTCCGCCACGACGGCGTCGGGCTCCCGAGACCGCAGGGGGGCGTCGGCGACCTCCAGGATGCTCGCGCGGAAGTCGGTGCGGGCGGCGATGACCCGATCGCCCGTGACCTTGAGCCCGAGGAACGAGCGGGAGCCGGGGATGACGTCGAGCGGGCGCGACCGGCGACCCGCCCGGCCCTCGGCGCGCTCCTCGCCCTCGACGAGGATGCCGGCCTCGAGGAGCGGCGCGCTCAGCCGCGTGAGGGAGCCGGCCGAGAGCTCGAGCTTCCGCGCGATCTCGCTGCGGGAGAGCGGCCCGTGGATGAGCACCTCGAGCGCGACCGCGCGGGCGGCGCCGCCCGTCGGCGTCCAGCTGTGGGCACTCACGGAACTCCTCATTGATTTCACGTCGGAAAGAACAAGCGCCATTGTGGCACGAAACCTCGCAACTTGACGAGGATTTGGTTTTGCAATAGAACTAACCCGATGCGTCGACCTCTCGTTGCACCGAGAGGGTTCCGAATCCGACAGGAGACTGCAATGAAGCGTCCTACCCGGTCCGCAGTGGTTGGCGCCACCGCGTCCGCCCTCGTCCTGCTCCTCGCAGGCTGCGGCAGCACCCCCACCGACCCCGACGCCCCCGTCACGATCACCTTCTGGGGCTCGTACGGCAACGGCGGCAACTCGGCCCAGCAGGAGGTGCTCAACGACACGCTCATCCCCGCGTTCGAGGAGGCGCACCCGGGCATCAGCGTGGAGTACGTCGACGTGCCCTACGACGACCTGCTCCAGAAACTCACGACGAGCGCGGCCGGCGACGAGCTGCCCGACCTCGTGCGCGCCGACCTCGGCTGGGTGCCGCGCTTCGCCGAGCTCGGCGTGCTCGTGCCGCTCTCCGAGGCGATGGACGACTTCGACGAGCTCGCCGACGCCACCTACCCGGGCGTGCTCGCGACCAACCTGTACGAGGGCGAGTACTACGGCCTGCCGCTCGACACCAACACGCGCGTGCTCATCACCAATCCCGACGCCCTCGCGGCGGCGGGCTGGGATGCTCCCCCGGCGACGTTCGACGAGCTCCTCGAGCTCGGCGACGACCTCGACGGCACGGGCTTCACGCTGTTCGCCGACGGCGGTCTCGGCGCCTGGAACCTCATGCCGTGGATCTGGTCCGGCGGGGGCGACATCGCCGACGCCGACCTGACGACCTCGAGCGGGGTGCTCGACTCCGACGAGAACATCGCGACCGTCGAGATGCTCGTCGACCTCTACCAGGAAGGTCGTGCCTCGAGCGGACTCATCGGCAACAGCGGCGCCGTCTCCACGAGCGAGGGGCTGCCGGGCAACCAGTACGCCACGATCTTCGACGGCCCCTGGATGAACGGCATCTGGGAGAGCCAGTTCCCCGAGTTCTCGCCCATCTACTCGCCCATCCCGGCGGGAGACGGCGGATCGGTGAGCGTCGTCGGCGGCGAGGACATCGTGCTCACCGCGTCGTCGCAGCACCAGGAGGCGGCGCTCGAGTTCATCCGCTTCACCCAGAGCGAGGAGTTCCAGCTCGCGCTCGTGCCGACGGGCCAGCTCACCGTGATCCAGGAGCTCGGCGCGCAGCAGGTCGAGCTCGTCCCGTACTACGACGTGTTCACGACCCAGCTCGAGACCGCCCGCAACCGCCTCGCGATCACCCGCGCGGCCGAGGTCGACTCGATCCTCAACGCCGAGCTGGTCCCCGCGTTCGAAGGGACCGTCTCCGTCGAGGAGGCGCTGAAGAACGCGGCCGCCCAGATCGACGAGCTGCTGCAGGGCTGAGCGTGACCGCATCCCTCACGGCGTCGCCCCGGACGGCTCCGGCCGTCCGGGGTGGCGCCCGGCGGCGCCGCGTCCCGCTCGCCCCGTACCTCTTCCTCGCCCCCGGCGTGCTGCTCTTCGCCGTCACGGTGCTGTACCCGATCGCGCAGGCCGTGCAGATGAGCTTCTTCGACTGGAAGATCGTCGGCTCGGCGACGAGCGAGTTCCTCGGCCTCGACAACTACGTGCGGGCCTTCCAGGACGACCACTTCTGGCTCTCCTTCGGCAACACCGTGTTCTACCTCGCGGCGACGATCGTGCCGCAGATCGTGCTCGGGCTCCTCGTGGCGCTCCTGCTCCATGCGCGGAGCCCCGCGCGACCGCTCTTCCGGGTGCTCTACTACCTCCCCGTCGTCACGAGCTGGGTCGTCGTCTCGCTGCTCTTCCGCTTCCTCTTCGCCGACCAGGGCGTGGTGAACTTCGTGCTCGGCGACCTGCTGCACGTCACCGACGGCACGACCTCGTGGCTCGGCGACCGCTGGACCGGCATGATCGCCATCTCCGCCCTCGGCATCTGGAAGGGCGTGGGCTGGTCGATGATGATCTTCCTCGCCGCCCTGCAGGGCGTTCCGCGCTCCCTCGAGGAGGCCGCGCTCGTCGACGGGGCGAACGCCGCCCAGCGCTTCCGCGCCGTGACGCTGCCGGCGATCCGCGCGGCGCTCGCCTTCGTGACGATCATGCTCGTGATCGGCGCCTTCAACGTGTTCATCTCCGTCTACCTCATGACCGGCGGCGGACCAGCGGGAGAGACCGACGTGCTGCTGACGTACATGTACCACCAGGCTTTCGAGAACCTCGACTTCGGATACGGCGCGGCGATCGCGGTGCTGCTGACGCTGCTCGTGTTCCTCCTCTCGCTCGCGCAGCGACGGCTCTTCCGCGATCGCGACGGGTCGGAGGTGCCGGCGTGACCCGGCGACGGACGGCGCGCCGCCTCCCGGTCGTGCTGCGCACGCTGCTGCTCGTCGCGGGCGCCGCCGTCACGGTGACGCCGTTCCTGTACCTGCTGGGCATCTCGTTCACGCCCAACGCGTTCGTGCTGACGACGCCGCCGCAGTTCATCCCGGAGTCGCCGACGCTCGGCAACTACGAGCAGGCGCTCGCGGCGCAGGACATCCCCCGCGCCTTCCTGAACTCGCTCGGCGTGGCCGTCGTCTCGACGGCGCTGTCGCTGCTGCTGAGCTCGATGATGGCGTTCGCCTTCGCGCGGTTCGTCTTCCCGTTCCGCGAGGCGATCTTCCGCATCCTGCTGATCGGGCTCATGATCCCCGCGGTGATGCTGCTCATCCCCCAGTTCGTGCTCGCGAAGCACCTCGATCTGCTCGACAGCTACGCCGGGCTCGTGGTGTTCTACGTCGCCGGCTCGCTCGCGCTCAACACCTTCCTGCTGCGCGGGTTCTTCGAGTCGATCCCGGGCGAGCTCGACCAGGCGATGTCGCTCGACGGCGCGGGCGCCTGGACGCGCTACTGGCGGCTCGCCCTGCCGCTCGCGAAGCCCGGACTCGCGACCGCGACGATCTTCACGTTCCTCGGCTCGTGGGACGAGTTCACGTGGGCGCTCACGATCCTCAACGACCCCGAGATCCGCACGCTGCCGATCGCGATCCGTC
Source organism: Actinomycetes bacterium (assembly GCA_023457615.1). Taxonomy (GTDB): domain Bacteria; phylum Actinomycetota; class Actinomycetes; order Actinomycetales; family Microbacteriaceae; genus Pseudolysinimonas_A. The sequence continues at coordinate 18,884 of JAEWKY010000012.1, forward strand.
TGCTCGCCGGGGTCGGCAACAACGCGGTGCAGTGGGGCGTCGTCTTCGCGGCCTCCGCGATCGCGGTCATCCCGGTGATCGTGGTGTTCCTCGTCTTCCAGCGGTACTTCGTGCAGGGCCTCACGTCCGGCGCGGTGAAGGGATGATCATGCCTCTCGAACCCCTCCTCCTCCCCCGGAACGCGGTCGACGCGCCGGGCGAGCCCGTCGCGATCGAGGTGCGCCACGCCCCCGCGGGCGGGCACGTCACGGTGCGCCGGCTCGGCGACGTCGTCGCCACGGCCACGCGGGACGGCGACGGCGACGTCGTGCTCGACGGCCTGGACGAGGGCGGCTACCGCGTCGAGCTCGCCCTCCCCGACGGCCGCACGCTGCGGACGGCGGTCGACGTGCGCGACGACGTGCGCACGCGACTGCGCTACGGCTTCGTCGCCGCGTACCCGCCCGGGGCCGACCCGGCGCCGCTGGCCGACCTCACCCGGCGGCTGCATCTCACGGCCGTGCAGTTCTACGACTGGGCGTATCGGCACGCGGACCTGCTCGGCGGAGGCGAGGAGTACCGGGATGCGCTCGATCAGCCCGTGTCGCTCGCGACCGTGCGCGCGTACGCCGCGGCCGTGCGGGAGACGGGAGCCGACGCGCTCGGCTACGCCGCCGTCTACGCCGTCGGACCCGACGAGTGGCCGGCGTGGGAGTCGTACGCCCTCCTCACCCCGTCGGGCGCGCCGTACGCGCTCGGCGACTTCCTCTTCGTGCTCGACCCCGCGGCTCCCGAGTGGCTCGAGCACTTCACCGCCGACCTGCGCAGGTCGTTCGAGGAGGTGGGTCTCACGGGCTTCCACCTCGACCAGTACGGCTACCCCAAGTACGCGACCCGCGCCGACGGCGTCGACGTCGACGTCGCGGAGTCGTTCGTGCGGCTCATCGAGGGCGTGCGCCGCACGCTCCCGGCCGCCCGGCTCGTCTTCAACAACGTGAACGACTTCCCGACCTGGCGCACGGGCCGCATCGCGCAGGACGCCGTGTACATCGAGCCCTGGGAGCCGCAGCTGACGCTCGGCGCCCTCGCCGCCTCGACGAGTCGCGCCCGGACGCACGGCGGCGGGCTGCCCGTGGTGTTCGCGGCCTACCAGCACGTCTACGACACGGCCGAGCGCGCCGCGGCCGACCGCGCCACGGCGCTCACGATGGCGACGCTCTTCTCGCACGGCGCGACGCAGCTGCTCGCGGGCGAGGAGGGCCGCGTGCTCGTCGACCCGTACTACGTGCGCAACCGCGTCGCCGAGCCCGAGACCCTCGACCTGCTGACCCGGTGGTACGACTTCCTGGTCGAGCACGACGAGCTCCTCCTCGCGCCGCGCATCTGGGACGTCACGGACGCCTACGCCGGCGGCTACAACGGCGACCTCGACGTGGGGTTCACCGACGCGGAGGTGAGCGAGGAGGCGACCGCCGGCCGGGTCTGGCGACGCATCACCGACGCCGGCGGTCGCCTCGTCGTCCACCTCGTCAACCTCGTCGGTCAGACCGACACCGTGTGGGACGCGCCGCGCGCGGCCTTCGGCGATCCGGGGGTGGGACGCCTCCGCGTGCGCCGCCTGCAGGGTCGCCTGCCGCGCGTCCGCGTCGCCGACCCGGACGGCACGGGGATGCTCACCGACGTCGAGGTGCACGTGGACGGCGATCACGCGATCGCCGAGCTGCCGCCGCTGCACGCCTGGCAGGTCGTCGTGGTCGAGCCCGACGGGACGCGGCTGTGAGGGCGCCGATCCTGGCCGGCGGCGGACCCCCCGACTGGTGGCGCTCCGCCGTCGTCTACCAGGTCTACGTGCGCAGCTTCGCCGACTCCGACGGCGACGGCGTCGGAGACCTCGGCGGGCTGCTCGCGCGCCTCGACCACCTCGAGGAGCTCGGGGTCGACGTCGTCTGGCTCGGGCCGGTCTACCCGTCGCCGCACGACGACAACGGCTACGACGTGAGCGACTACCAGGACGTCGACCCGCTGTTCGGGACCCTCGCGCAGCTCGACCTCCTCGTCGAGGAGCTGCACCGCCGCGGCATCCGCCTCATCCTCGACGTCGTCGTCAACCACACCTCCGACGAGCACCCCTGGTTCCGGGAGTCGGCGCGCGACGTCGCGAGCCCGAAGCGCGACTGGTACTGGTGGCGCCCGCCGCGCCACGGGCACGAGGCCGGGATGCCGGGGGCCGAGCCCACCAACTGGGAGAGCTTCTTCTCCGGCCCCGCCTGGGAGCTCGACCCCGCGACCGGGGAGTACTTCCTCCACCTCTTCTCACGTCGGCAGCCGGACCTCAACTGGGAGAACCCGGAGGTGCGCGAGGCCGTCTACGCGATGATGAACTGGTGGCTCGACCGGGGAGTCGACGGCTTCCGCATGGACGTCATCAACTTCATCTCCAAGGACCCCGCGCTCCCCGACGGCGCCGTGGCGCCCGGGGCGCGCTACGGCGACGGGTTCCCGTCCTACGGCTACGGGCCGCGCGTGCACGAGTACATCCGGGAGATGCACGAGCGCGTCTTCGGTCACCGCTCGGCGACCTTCCTGACCGTCGGCGAGATGCCGGGCGTCACCCCCGAGCAGGCGGCGCGGTTCACGGATCCCCGGCGCGGCGAGTTCGACATGGTCTTCCAGTTCGAGCACATGGGCGTCGACCAGGGCGACGGCGGCAAGTGGGACACGACCCCGTACTCCCCGTCCCGGCTCATCGAGTCGCTCGTGCGCTGGCAGGACGCGCTCGGCGAGACCGGCTGGAACTCGCTGTACTGGAACAACCACGACCAGCCGCGGGTGGTGAGCCGCTTCGGCGATGCCGAGGGCCACTGGTACGAGTCGGCGACGGCGCTCGCGGCCGCCCTCCACCTGCAGCGAGGCACGCCGTTCGTCTACCAGGGCGAGGAGCTCGGCATGACGAACATGCCGTTCGAGAGCCTGGACGACGTGCGCGACATCGAGTCGCTCAACTTCGCGCGCGACGTCTCGGACGCGGAGGCGCTCGCGCGCATCCGCACCACGGGCCGCGACAATGCCCGCACCCCCGTGCAGTGGAACGCGGCACCCGGCGCGGGCTTCACCGAGGGCGCGCCGTGGATCGCGGTGAACCCGAACACCGCCTGGCTCAACGCCGAGACGCAGCGCCGCGATCCGCGCAGCGTCTTCGCGTTCTACCGCGAGCTCATCCGGCTGCGTCACGAGCTGCCGGTCGTGGTCGAGGGGGCGTTCGCGCACCTCCCGCTCGACGCCCCGGCCGTCTTCGCGTACGCGCGACGCGGCGCGGACGGCGACACGCTCCTCGTCGCCGCCAACCTCGCCGGCACGGCCGTCGACCTCGACTGGCCGGAGCTGCGCGAGCGTGCACGCCCGGGCGGCTCGTGGGAGCAGCTCCTCGGCAACCGCGGCCCGCGCGAGCCGGACCGGCTGCGCC
>JAEWKY010000013.1 GCA_023457615.1 Actinomycetes bacterium
GTCGCGGGCCGAGGTCGGTGGCGTGAGCGAGGGCGAAACCGCCGATCCCGCCCACGGCGAGGGCCGCGACCACGGCCAGCGCGCCGACGAGCGGTGTGAGCCGACGGCGCTGCGGTCGTTCCGGAACGGGGGCCGACGGCGAAGCCGGGGACGCCTCGGGAGTGCTCGTGTCTGTCATGGGCAGAGCGTGGCGTGCGCGGCTATGGGGTGCCTATGGATCCGCCCCATGCCTCCACGACCACAATGGGGCATGGCCTCCGAGAAGCCGGCGATGCCGGGGGTGGATGCGGCGCTGCGGCTGCTGACGTTCCTCGCCGCCCAGCGGGGTCCGGTCGCGGCGGCGACCGTGCAGCGCGAGCTCGGCCTGCCGCGGTCGTCGACCTACAAGCTGCTGCGGTCGCTCGAGAGCCAGGGCTTCGTGCTGCGGCTGCCCGACGAGAAGCGGTACGGACTCGGGCTCGCGGCGTTCGAGCTGAGCTCCGGGTTCTCGCGTCAGGAGCCGCTCACGCGTCTCGGCGCCCCGCTGCTCGCGCGGCTCGTCGACCGCGTCGGGGAGAGTGCGCACCTCTCGGTGCTGCACGGCCGCGACGTCGTCTACCTCATCGAGGAGCGCGCGCGGAACCGCCCGTCGCTCGTCACCGAGGTCGGCGTCCGACTGCCCGCCGACATCACGGCGAGCGGTCGGGCGATGCTCGCCCTGCTGCCACCGGCGCAGCTGCGGGCGCTGTACCCGTCGGATGCCGCGTTCGGGTCGCGCACCGCCGAACCGTTGACCTACTGGAAGCTGCGATCGCTGCTCGACGAAACCCGTCGAGCAGGTTACGCGACCGAAGACGGCGAGGTGACCGCCGGAATCGCCTCGGTGGCGGTGGGGGTCTCCGACCACGCCGGGTGGCCCGTCGCCGCCGTCGCGATCACCTTCGAGAGCGGCACCCCGCGCCCCGACCTCGTGGATGCCGCCCGCGACGTCGCGACCGACCTCGCGAGATCAATCCGCGGGTTGAGTGCCCGCGCGGCGGGTGTATCGAAACCCACCGACGAGTAACCCGGGAGCGATCTCGAGACACCGCGCGGCCTCGACCCACGGCTCCAGCTCGTCTCGAATACGAGACAGAGGATGCGCGCATCCTCTCGATCCCGGCGGGGGCCGCGAGCAGCATGGGCGCATGAGCGTCACCGTGGGCATCGGAGCCGTGAGCATCGAGGAGGTCGTCGCCGTCGCACGGCACGACGCTCCTGTCCGACTGAGCGACGAGGCGCTCGACGCGATCGCCGCATCCCGCCGCATCATCGACGACCTCGCCGCCGACCCGGTGCCGCACTACGGCGTCTCGACCGGCTTCGGCGCCCTCGCGACCACGCACATCCCGCTCGAGCGCCGGCAGCAGCTGCAGCGCTCGCTCGTGCGCAGCCACGCGGCGGGCACCGGGCCGCTCGTGGAGCGCGAGGTCGTGCGCGCGACGATGCTGCTGCGGCTCTCGACCCTCGCCACCGGACGCACCGGCGTGCGCCCCGAGGTGGCCGAGCTCTACGCGGCGATGCTCAACGCCGGCATCACCCCCGACGTCCGCGAGTTCGGCAGCCTCGGATGCTCGGGCGACCTGGCTCCGCTCGCGCATCTCGCGCTCGCGGCGATGGGCGAGGGCCAGGTGACGGTCGGCGACGAGCGGATGTCGGCATCCGAAGCTCTCGCAGCCGCGGGGCTGGAACCGGTCGTGCTCGCCGAGAAGGAGGGGCTCGCCCTCATCAACGGCACCGACGGCATGCTCGGGATGCTCGCACTCGCGATCTGCGACCTCGGCGCCCTGCTCACCCTCGCCGACGTGATCGCCGCGATGAGCATCGAGGGGCTGGCCGGCACCGACGCCGTCTTCGCCGAAGACCTGCACGCGCTGCGGCCGCATCCCGGCCAGGCCGAGTCGGCGGCGACGATGCGGGCGGTGCTGAAGGGCTCCCCGGTGCTCGAGGCCCACCGCACGAAGGGCTTCACGCGGGTGCAGGATGCCTACTCGCTGCGCTGCGCCCCGCAGGTGCACGGGGCCGCGCGCGACACCCTCGCGCACGCCCGGGTCGTCGCCGAGCGCGAGCTCGCGAGCGCGATCGACAACCCCGTCGTGACGCTCGACGGACGGCTCGAGTCGAACGGCAACTTCCACGGCGCCCCCGTCGGCTACGTGCTCGACTTCCTCGCGATCGCGGTGGCGGATGTCGCGTCGATGAGCGAGCGGCGCACCGACAGGTTCCTCGACAAGACCCGCAACGGCGGGCTGCCGCCGTTCCTCGCCGACGACCCCGGCGTCGACTCGGGGCTCATGATCGCGCAGTACACGGCCGCGGGCATCGTGAGCGAGCTCAAGCGCCTGGCCGTGCCGGCATCCGTCGACTCCATCCCGACGAGCGCGATGCAGGAGGACCACGTCTCGATGGGGTGGCACGCGGCGCGCAAGCTGCGTCGCAGCCTCGACGGACTCGGGCGCGTGCTCGCCGTCGAGCTCATCGCCGCCGCGCGCGGCATCGAGCTGCGCGGCGAGGGCTCCTCCCCGTTCTCGACGCGGGTGATCTCGCTGCTGCGCGAGACGGTTCCCGGCGTCGGCCCCGACCGTTACCTCGCCCCCGAGATCGACGCCGCAGTGGCGCTCGTGCAGGGCGGTTCACTCGACACCCTCGTGAAGGAGATGCGATGACATCCGGCCCCCGTCCCGTGCGCGCCTACCGCGGCACGCAGCTGCACACCCTCGGCTGGCCGCAGGAGGCGGCGCTGCGGATGCTGCAGAACAACCTCGATCCCGAGGTGGCCGAGCATCCCGACGAGCTCGTCGTCTACGGCGGCACGGGTCGCGCTGCCCGGGATTGGGCGAGCTTCGACGCGATCACCCGCACGCTCGAGACGCTCAAGGGCGACGAGACGCTGCTCGTGCAGTCGGGCAAGCCGGTCGGCGTGCTGCAGACGCACGAGTGGGCGCCGCGCGTGCTGCTCGCCAACTCGAACCTCGTGGGCGACTGGGCGAACTGGGACGAGTTCCGGCGGCTCGAGGCGCTCGGGCTGACGATGTACGGCCAGATGACGGCCGGCTCGTGGATCTACATCGGCACGCAGGGCATCCTGCAGGGCACCTACGAGACGTTCGCCGCGGTCGCCGCCAAGCGGTTCGGCGGGTCTCTGGCGGGGACCATCACGCTCACGGCCGGGCTCGGCGGCATGGGCGGCGCGCAGCCGCTCGCGGTGACGATGAACGACGGCGTCGCGATCGTCGTGGATGTCGACCCCTCGCGTCTCGCGCGGCGCATCGAGCACCGGTACCTGGATGTCATGGCCGTCTCTGTGGAGGACGCCCTGTCGCAGGCGTACGCGGCTCGGGATGCGCGCAAGCCCCTGTCGATCGGAGTGCTCGGCAACGCGGCCGCGGTGTTCCCTGACCTCCTCGCGCGCGGCGCCGAGATCGACATCGTCACCGACCAGACGAGTGCCCACGATCCGCTCGCGTACTTGCCGCTCGAGTACTCGATCGACGAGTGGTCCTCGGCCCGCACCCGTGACCCGCTCGGGTTCGCGGCGGCTGCGCGGAACTCGATGGCCCGGCACGTCGAGGCGATGGTCGGGTTCCAGAAGGCGGGGGCCGAGGTCTTCGACTACGGCAACAACATCCGCACGGAGGCACTCGCGGCGGGGTATGCCGATGCGTTCGCGTTCCCGGGCTTCGTGCCCGCCTACATCCGCCCCCTCTTCGCCGAGGGCAAGGGCCCGTTCCGCTGGGCGGCGCTCTCGGGCGACCCCGCCGACATCGCGGCGACCGATCGCGCCATCCTCGAGCTGTTCCCCGAGAACGAGTCGCTCGCCCGGTGGATCAAGCTCGCAGGGGAGCGCGTGCACTTCCAGGGGCTGCCCGCGCGCATCTGCTGGCTCGGCTACGGCGAACGGGATGTCGCCGGCCTGCGCTTCAACGACATGGTCGCGTCGGGCGAGCTCAGCGCTCCGCTCGCGATCGGCCGCGACCACCTCGACGCAGGATCGGTCGCCTCGCCCTACCGCGAGACGGAGGCGATGCTCGACGGCTCCGACGCGATCGCCGACTGGCCGCTGCTCAACGCGCTCGTCAACACCGCGTCGGGGGCATCCTGGGTGTCGATCCACCACGGAGGAGGTGTCGGCATCGGACGCTCGATCCACGCCGGCCAGGTGACGGTGGCCGACGGCACGGCGCTCGCGGGCGAGAAGATCGCGCGCGTGCTGCGCAACGACCCGGGCATGGGCGTGATCCGCCACGTGGATGCCGGCTACCAGGAGGCCGTCGACACGGCGTCGCGGCTCGGGGTGCGCGTGCCGATGGCCGAGGGATGAGCTTGTACGACGACCCCCTGTGGCCGCGCGCCGGGGGGTGGCCCGCGCCCACCGGGTATGCCGATGTGGTGATCGTCGGGGTGCCCACGTGGTCGCGGTCGATCACGCCCGGTTCGACGAACACGACGCCGGCCGCTGTTCGGGAAGCGCTGCGGCGGTACTCGCTGACGACCGGGCTCGTGATCGCGGATGCGGGCGACCTCGTCGACCCGGACGCCTCGCCGTCCGAGGCGGCCGCCGCGATCGCCGCTCTGGATGCCGGGCTCGTGATCGCCCTCGGCGGCGACAACGCGGCGACGGTGCCGGTGGCCCTGGGTCGCCGGGCTGACGGGCTCGTCACCGTCGACGCCCACTACGACCTGCGCGACGGGTCGTCGAACGGTTCGCCTGTGCGCGAGCTGCTCGAGTCGGGAATCACCCGCGTGACCCAATTAGGTATCGAGCCGCTCGCGAACTCCGCCGCCTATGCCGCCCGCGCCGACGAGTGGGGCATCGAGGTCATCCCGCGCCGAGCACTGCAGGGTCAGGCGCTCGACGCCGTCATGCTCGCGACGATCGACGACCTCGGAGCCTCACGGGTGCACGTCGACCTCGATGTCGACGCGTGCGACCGGGCGGTGGCCCCGGGATGCCCGGCGTCAGTTCCCGGGGGGCTCTCGGCACTCGATCTGCGCAACGCCGCCTACGCCGCGGGAGCGCATCCGTCAGTCGTGTCGCTCGATCTCACCGAGGTGGACGCCGCGCTCGATGCCCCCGACGGACGCACCGTGCGGCTCGTCGCGCTGTGCGTGCTCGAGGCGATCCGCGGGTACGGAACGCGATGAGCCTCCTCGTCACCGGCATCGGCGAGCTCGTCGCGTTCACCGAGGAGTTCGACGTGATGCGGGATGCCGCGCTCGTCGTCGATGAGGGGAAGATCGCGTGGATCGGGCCTTCGTCAGCGCGGATTTCCGCGGATGAAGTTCTGGATGTCGAAGGTCGCGCGGTCATCCCGGGCTTCGTGGATTCGCACGGGCACCTCGTGTTCGCGGGCGATCGTGCCGACGAGTTCACCGCGCGGATGGCGGGGGAGAAGTACGAGGCCGGGGGCATCCGTCGCACGGTGAGGCTGACTCGCGAGGCCTCCGATGCGGCGCTCGCCGCCAACGCGGAACGGCTCGTCGCCGAAGCGCGGGCGCAGGGCACCACGACGATCGAGATCAAGTCGGGCTACGGGCTCACCGTCGCCGACGAGGAGCGGTCTCTGCGGATCGCGTCGTCGTTGACCTCCGAGACCACGTTCCTCGGTGCGCACGTCGTGCCCCACGGCATCTCGCGCGAAGACTACGTCGACCTCGTCTGCGGTTCGATGCTCGCTGCCGCCGCTCCGTACTCGCGATGGATCGACGTGTTCTGCGAGACCGGAGCGTTCACGGTCGACGAGACCCGCCGCGTCCTCACCGCCGGTCGCGACGCCGGCCTGGGCTTGCGGATGCACGCCGCCCAACTCGGCCCCTCACCCGAGGCGATCGCGCTCGGCGTCGAGCTGGATGCGGCATCCATCGACCACTGCACCTACCTGACCGACGCGGATATCGACGCGCTCGCCGGATCGTCGACGGTCGCGACGCTGCTGCCCGGCGTCGACTTCTCGACGCGACACCCCTATCCGGATGCTCGCCGCCTCGTGGATGCCGGCGTCACCGTCGCCCTCGCGTGCGACTGCAACCCCGGCTCGTCATACACGACGTCGATGGCGTTCTGCATCGCCGTCGGCGTGCGGGATCTGGGGCTCACGCCGCTCGAGGCGGTGCGGGCCGCGACTCTGGGCGGAGCTGCCGCGCTACGGCGGTCGGACATCGGGCACCTGTCGGTCGGCGCAGCCGCTGACCTGGTGGTGCTGGATGCCCCCTCTTACGTGCACCTGGCCTACCGCCCGGGGGTGCCGCTCGTGCACCAGGTGCTCTCGTCGTCGCCGGGCGCCGCGTTGGGTTAGGATCGTCGACGGTACCGTGTCCGAGCGGCCGAAGGAGCATGTCTCGAAAACATGTGATGGTGCAAGCCATCCGTGGGTTCAAATCCCACCGGTACCGCCGCTGTCCTGTCTCAGGACATAGGAAACCCTCGAACTCACGAGTTCGGGGGTTTTCTGCTGTTCATGGGTTGGTAGTCGCGCTCGGGGTCGAGGGTGAGTTCGCGGAGGAGCTCGCCGGTGGTGGCGTGGATGATGCGGATGTCGAGGTCGTCGGCGAGGAGCAGGATTCGCGTGCCGGCGTGGGGGCGGCCGACGGGGATGTGGCGGAGGCGTCCTGCGTGGCGGAGGGTGACGACGCCGTTCTTGCTGATCCGGTCGTGCCGGACTCGATGGTGAGTGTCGGGTTCGCGGGTGCCGGGTCCGGCCTTCGGGAAGGTGTTGTAGCGGCTGGCTGGGGTCGCGCCATGTGGCAGCGAGCGGTGCGGGCGGCGCTCGTTGTAGTCGATGCGGAACGCGTCGATCGCTGCCTGTAGTTCGTCGAGGTTGCCGGATGGTGGGGCTGCGGTGAGCCACTCCTTCAGCGTCTGCTGGAACCTTTCCACCTTGCCTTGGGTCTGCGGGTGGGCGGGGGAGCCGTTCTTCTGGGTGATGCCGAGGCGGCGTAGTTCGTGTTCGAACGCGTTGCGGCCGCCTTCGCGGCGGCGTCCCGCGAGGCGGACGGTGAAGATCATGCCGTTGTCGGTGAGCGTGGACGCGGGGGTCCCGTGGTCAGCGATCGCGTCGCGGAGCTCTTGCACGAGGGTTGCGGTGGTGACGCTGCGGTGGGCGGTGACCGAGACCGCGAAACGGGTGCAATCGTCGAGGAAGGTGAGGATCTCGACCGGGGTGCCGTCGGCGAGGCGCCAGTGCGTCACGTCCGACTGCCAGGTCTCATTGGGTTGAGCCGCCTCGAAGCGGATGTAAGACGAGCGAGGACGCTTCTTCGGCTCCGGGATCACGAGACCGGCCCGAGTGAGGATGCGACTGACGGTCGCCGGGGAGATGGTCACCCCGTGGTGCACGCGCAGATGCCAGGCGATCGTGACCGGCCCATGATCCAGACCACGGGACCGTAGGTTCGCCCGCAGGTTCGCGGTCAGCTCGATCGTCGCCTGCGCTGTCGCGGTGGGCGAGGTTCGTGGTCGACGAGACCTCGGCTCGAACGCTGCCTCACCCTCGAGCCGATAGCGGGCGACAAGCTTCGACACCCACCCCTTCGAGGCGCCGTAGGCGCGCGCGACCTCGGCCTGGGTCCGACCCTCGAGCACGACGGCAGTGATGATCAGGCGAGCCTTCGACACCCCTCAGAGCGTGGCCGAGGGTTTCCGATGTCTTGAGACATGGGTTTCCTATGTCCTGCAACCAGACACCACCGGTACCGCCATGTCTTGTCTCAAGACATAGGAAACCCTCGGACCCTCAGGTCCGGGGGTTTTCTGCTGTTCGGGGTTGGTAGTCGCGGTCGGGGTTGATGGTGAGCTCGCGGAGGAGTTCGCCGGTGGTGGCGTGGATGATGCGGACGTCGTAGTCGTCGATGAGCAGGATGACGTGGGTTCGGGCGTGGGGTCGTCCGATGCCGATGTGGTGGAGTCGGCTGCGGATGCGGAGGGTGACGGTTCCGCTTTGATCGATGCGGTCGTGGCGGACGCGGGTGTGGTGGTCTGAGGCTCGGTCACGATCGGTCGGGGCGGCTTTCGGGAGGGTTCGGTAGCGGGTTGCCGGTGTCGCTTGGTGCGGCAACGATCGGTGGGGTCGACGGTGGTTGTATTCGTCGACGAACTCGTCGAGCAGCTGTTGCAGGTCGGCGATGGTGGTCGGTTGGGGGGCTCTCGCGCGGAGCCAGTTCTTCATCGTCTGCTGGAATCGTTCGACTTTGCCTTGGGTTTGCGGGTGTCCGGGTCCGCCGTTCTTCTGGTGGATGCCGCGGTCGCGAAGTTCGGCTTCGAAGGCGTTGCGGCCTCCTCGCCGTCCCCAGCCGGAGTGTTTGACCGTGAAGACCATGCCGTTGTCGGTCAACGTCGACGCGGGCGGCCCGTGCTCGTGGATCGCGGTGCGGAACGAGCTGAGGACGGCGGGGGTGGTGACCGCGGAATGGGCGGTGACGCCGATCGCGTAGCGGGTGCAGTCGTCGAGGAACGTGAGGATCTCGGCGTTGCCGCCGGTGCTGAGTCGGTAGTGGGTGAAGTCGGACTGCCAGCACTCGTTCGGCATCGCCGCCTCGAACCGGATGTAGGAGGACCGGGGTCGTTTCCGCGGTTCCGGGACGATGACGCCGCCGCGTCGGAGGGTGGGCCAGATCGTCGCCGCCGACACCGTCACCCCTGCTTGTTCGAGGTGCCATCGGATCGTGTGAGCTCCCGCATCCAAGCCCTGCGATGTGAGCCGTTGCCGCAGCTCGAGGATCGTGGCGACGGTGTCCGCGCTGATCGCGGCCGGCGTCGACTTCGGCCGGCGTGACTTGGGCTCGAACGCCGCCGCACCCTCGACCCGATAGCGGGCGACGAGCTTCGACACCCATCCCTTCGAGACGCCGTAGGCGCGGGCGACCTCAGCCTGCGAACGCCCCTCCAGCACAACCGCAGTGATGATCAGACGAGCTCTCGACCCCCTCCCGAGACTGGCCCGACGTTTCCTATGTCTTGAGACACCCGTTTCCTATGTCCTGCAACCAGACACCACCGGTACCGCTCTGGAAAACCCCTGTTGATCAGGGGTTTTCCTGGTTCCGGACGCTCTCGCTCGATGGCTCTGCACACCAGCGACACATGACACACGGGTTTCGGGACCAGCTTTGCCCGGAGCGCGAATCTATCCATCAAGCTGGGTCGTAGACGAAACGTCCCGAATGCCCTCGTTGTGGAGATCGTCGTCGCGGACTTCAAGGTAGGCCCGGAAGGCCGGGTGCACTCGGTACCGAACGTCAGAGGCCTCCTTCGCGGCGAATCGAGCGGCGACCTTCTCTTGTCGTCGTGCGTCGGTCTCCCCTTCAACGTGCACGAACTGACCTGAGTTCACCTCGACGCCTAGGAATGACGTTCGGATCAACCATTGGCGAATGTCGTCTGGTGACTCGTAGGTCGAGAGGAGATCGTCCAACTCCGTCTTGGTGATCGTCGAGTCGACACCTGCAAACTCGTAAAGAGCCTCCTCGAGGTCGAATCCCTCGACCTCGCTTTCGACCAACAGAGCTTCGATCGCGAATCTCGAGTACTGTCGCTCCGCCGTCGTGATGTCGTCCGCGGTGATCGTTGCGTGGCGGCGATTAATTGCGGTTGTCAGAGACGCATTCGCAAGGTAGATAAAGTCACGGGGTCGCGGGAGGGTCCGCCAGAGCATGTAATCACGGGTTGGGATCCCTCTGACCTCGGAGGCGAAGACTTCTTCCCACATCGAAAAGGAACGGTTCGGCTCCTTCTTAGAGCGATTCGCGGCGTAGCGCTCCTCAAGCACGCGTGCAAGCAACTCCTGGTCTTGCCATCGAACGGCGAGAACCCCAACCTTGTCGGGTTCTCGGGCAAAGCGCGCAATCGCATCAAAGATATCTGTCCGAAGGAAGACTGTGAGGGTGACGTTGACTGAATCGATCCCACGAGCCGGCCGCGAGAACTCTCGCTCCACCTTCCCGATCGCGGAAAGGAGCGACAACACGAATCGGGCGAGCACTTCGTAATCGGCCCCCTTCTCCCACGCCTTGTCCAAATTGTCGATCAACACCGCGACTCGGCTGAAATCCCGCAGGGCAGCTATCACTAGGTCACGGAGACGGCCGAGCTTCTGGAGGCCCAGCACTCGACCGATAAACGCCTGCTCTGATTCGCCAGCCCTCCGAGGCTCATCGACCAATCGCGAGACGGCGCCCTCGAGTCGGAGCGACAAATCCTCGTCCGCGTCAATCCCCAGCGAAGAGACCTCCTGTTGCAACTCCTGAAGGGCAGCGTTGCCGCCTGCGCCAGCCGGAAGCTCGGCCGCGTAGGCCAGCGCTTGGATGGCGATCTCTGTTGAAAGGAGATAGCGCCAAAGGCTTAGCATGAGGTATTCGGAATGGGAATCTGACTCGATCGACCTGATCAGTTCGACGAGCTGCGCTAGTTCGTAGCTGGCTGGTTTGACCGCGACGACAAGCTGCCGCCGGTCCTTTCTCAGCTCATCAACCGCCTGACCCATCGTTGCGGTCTTGCCAGTCCCTTTCCGTCCCACGAAGACTTTCGCCGTTCCATCGAGAATCGCTGTGAACTCGCTCGTGTTCACGAAGTAGTTGCTCAGCTCGACTCGCTCGTACTCCGCGACGTACTGACCAAATGTCTTTATCGGTAGTTCAATCTCGAGGACCATCCGACCCAGCCGTCGACCCTCCTGTGTCGGAAGGTTGTCTAGCCACGCGCTCACTTGCGATTGCAAGGCGGCAGTGCTGTTGTATACGTAAAGCAGGTCCTTATAGTCCAGGGGCGTTTCGAATCCCTCCTCCGCGACCATGAGAGTCGGCAGCTTTAAGCCATACGCCACACCCGCAAGAAAACTCGCCCGAGCATTGTGCTCAAGCGAACGCAGTCGCGTGGGTGCTAGGAGATGGAAGATCGCCGCCGACGATCGGTATATTTCCTTCACATAGAAGTCGAGGGGCGCGAGTGCAAGATCGTCCTCGGCCCCTAGGATCTTCAGATGACTTTGGCGAGCAAGAAACTTCTCGAGAATCACACTCGCCTGGGACTTCGTCGGTACCGACGGCGCGAAGATCGCGTGGGCTTCCTTTGCCCGCGCGTTGAGTAGCAACTCGGAAAGCAGTTCTGGCTCTGTTTCCTCTCTGACACGTTGGAGAAAGGCGGTAACGATCGGGTCAGCGCGAGCGGAGTAGTCGAGTCGCCCTACGGTCGCGAGAATTCCAAGATTCTTCCAGTTCTTCAAGGCATTCGTGTCAGTCTCGTCTAGCGCAAGCCAAAGATGCTTGCCCGACCCGAGTGCATAACCAGCCTCGAACAGAACATTGCTGTTTAGGCTGCTTAATTCCGCAATGGTCGTGCCAGCGGCATCAATCGCGCCAGTTATCGTCGAGACGAGCAACTTACCCTCGACGCGGAGATCTTGCCAGGTCTTGCTGGCAACTCCCGATGCGGTCAACTGCTGAGCCGCCGCTCGCATCACCTCTGCGCGCAAGTTCGACTCGGAGCCATATGCAAAGAAGGCCTGAGGGCTCGGTGCTGACATGCCCGAAGACTACAGACGCGCCGTGCTCACGTGCGTGCTTGTTCGAAACGAGTTTCAACCCGCTGCGCTCGGCTCGAGCGCGGCGTCACCCTCGGCCCCGCCAGCGGGCTATGAGTCGGCTAACGCGACTCGGATGGAGCGGTATTGAGGGATCGCAATCGCATTAGCCGTGCGGACCGAGTTCGACCGATCGTCGTCTCGTACCGCGAGATTCTGGAGTTCTTCTTCCAGGATTCACGACCCGATGGGGCCGACGTCGCGGTTCCTCGATTCAGCTCGACGCGCGGGGGACAAGCTCGGTGCGGGTCTCGGGTCCCGCCGCCGGTGCGGTTGATCCGGTGGCCGCGTGCAGGGCGATCGCGGCGAAGAACCGGCCGAGCCCGGCGTTGTCGACTCGCACGGTCGAGATCGCGGGCACCATCAGGCGCGAGATGGGGGCGTCGTCGTGCCCGACGACGGCGAGGGCGCCGGGAACATCCAGACCCGCCCGCAGTGCGGCGTTGAGCACCCGGGCCGCCACCTCGTCGTTGTAGCAAGCCACCGCGGTGATGCCCGCACCCACCCAGGCGGCGAGGGCGGAGGGCTCGACGTCGCCGACGACCTCCCGCGACAGCTCGACGCCGAGCGACACCGCGGCGCGTTCGGCGACCGACGCGCGCTCGGCGACGAGGTCGGCGATACGCGGATCGGGGCTCTCGGCATAGACGATGCGGCGGTGACCCCGTGACGCGAGGTGCTCGATCTGCAGCGCCGGCCCCGACCCGTAGCCGACGGGCTCGCTCGGCGCCCCGGGCTCGCCGCTCGCGACGACCACGGCTCCTCCGCGACGGATGGCGGCCGCCGTCGACGGGTCGAGCGGGGTGAGGCTCATGACGACATCCGGCTGCAGCGTCTCCCACAGCGGTCGCGCCTTGCCGCCGGGGTGATGCGTCCACGTCACG
The DNA here is from genome assembly GCA_023457615.1 of Actinomycetes bacterium. Taxonomy (GTDB): domain Bacteria; phylum Actinomycetota; class Actinomycetes; order Actinomycetales; family Microbacteriaceae; genus Pseudolysinimonas_A. The sequence continues at coordinate 12,476 of JAEWKY010000013.1, forward strand.
AGCGAATAACCGGCCTCGTCGAGGGCGAGGGATGCCTCCTCGAGGTGCGAGCTCAGCGAGTACTCGAGGGGCCAGTCGGGCAGGATCAGCAGCACGATGCGACTTTGTCCACTGGCGAGCGCACGAGCCGCCTGATGGGGCCGATATCCCAGGCGGGCCGCCTCATCCAGCACTCGCTGACGGGTGGCGGGGGAGATGGTCTGCCCCGGGGTGTCGTTGAGCACGAAGCCGACGGTGGCGCGCGAGATGCCGAGGGAGCGCGCGACGTCGGCCGCGGTGACTCGGCGATCCGATGACGACACGTGCACCTCCGTACTTGCGCGCGCTAGCGATCCGACGCTAGCATCCACGACAGCGACTAGCGCGCGCTAGTAACCCGCCCGACAGACGAAGACAACGGAGTCTCCATGACCCTCAACGACAGCCCCGTGCCGGCAGCACCCGAGGCACTCGTCCCGCCCCCGGCGGTGCTCGAGCCGCAGCAGAAGGTCAGCGGACTCTTCCTGACGCTCTTCGGCATCCTGAACTTCGGGCTGTACCTGACCGTCATGATGCCGGCGCTCTTCACGCTCCCCTACAAGGTGGGGCTGCTCGCGCCCGACGACAAGGTCGCCGTGCTCGGCATCGTCGCGACGATCGGTGCGGTCGTCGGACTCGTCGCCGGTCCGACCGCGGGGGTGCTCAGCGACCGCACGCGCACCCCGATCGGCCGGAGAAGGCCGTGGCTCATCGGCGGCCTCCTCGTGCTCGCGGCGGGGTCGGCGATCGCGGCGCTGAGCGAGACCATCCCGGTGCTCATCGTCGGCTGGATCGTCGTGTCGCTCGGCGGGGCCGGGGTCGCGGCGGCGATCACTCCCGTGGTCGCCGAGCGGGTGCCCGAGCAGCAGCGCGGAACCGTCGGCGCCATCGTCGGCGTCGCCACGCAGCTCGCGGGCGTGCTCGGCTACACGATCGGCGGACTGCTGACGTTCAACGTGCTGCTGCTGTTCCTCGTGCCGGTGATCGCCTTCGCGGTCGTCGCGGCGCTCTTCATGATCGTCATCCGCGAGCCGGTCATAGAGCTGCCGCGCACCACGATCGCCGAGACGTTCCGGTCGCTCGTCTTCGACCCGCGCCAGCATCCCGACTTCTCGTGGGTCTGGCTCGGCAAGCTGTTCATGCAGGTCGGGCTCGCGTTCCTCACGACCTACCAGCTCTACTTCCTGCTCGACCGCATCGGTTTCACGGCGGAGGAGGCGGGTGCGAACCTCGCGCTCGTCGGCGGCATCGGCATCCTCGTCACCATGACGTTCGCGGTCGTGTCGGGCATGCTCTCCGACCGCCTCAAGCGCCGCAAGATCTTCATCTACGCAGCATCCGTGCTCGCGGCGATCGGCATGGTGCTCATGGCGTTCAGCGACGGCTTCGGGCTGTTCTTCGCCGCGGTGATCTTCATCCTCGCGTCGGCGGGCATGTTCGGATCGGTGGATGTCGCGATGGCTTCCGACCTCGTGCCGCAGCGCGAGCAGGCGGGCCGTTGGATGACGACGTACAACCTCGCCGCGACGCTCTCGACCGCGCTCGCCCCGGTGTTCGGTGCCGGGCTGCTCGCGATCGCGTCGAGCGAGGGACCGAACTACACGGTGCTGTTCATCGTCGGTGCGGTCGTCTCGCTCGCGTGCGGCCTCACCGCCTCGCGCATCAAGGGAGTGCGATGACCGACGCCACGACCACCCTGGTCGACCAGCTCACGCTCGACGAGAAGACCCGGCTCGTCGAGGGCGGCGACGCCTGGGGCACCACGGCGATCCCGCGGCTCGGCATCCCGTCGCTCGGCGTCACCGACGGACCGCACGGCGTGCGCCGGGTGCGCGAGTCGGCGAGCGGGTTCGGCATCGGCGACAACCTGCCCTCGACGGCGTTCCCGACGGCGGCGAGCGTCGCCCAGTCGTGGAACCCCCGCAACGCCGAACGGATGGCGGTGGCGATCGGCCGCGAGGCGCGCGACCTGGGGGTGGATGTCGTGCTCGGGCCCGGCGTGAACCTCAAGCGCAGCCCGCTGTGCGGCCGCAACTTCGAGTACTTCTCCGAGGATCCGCTGCTCACCGGCGTGCTCGGCAGCGCGTACGTGCGGGGACTGCAGTCGACGGGCGTCGGCGCGTCGGTGAAGCACTTCGCCGCCAACTCGAACGAGAACTACCGCTTCGTCGGCGACAGCCTCGTGGATGAGCGCGCCCTGCGCGAGCTCTACCTGTGGGCGTTCGAGCGCATCGTGAAGGAGGCGTCGCCGTGGACGGTGATGTGCTCCTACAACAAGGTGAACGGCACCTTCGCGTCGGAGAACCGCGAGCTGCTCACGACGATCCTGCGCGACGACTGGGGCTTCGACGGGCTCGTCATGACCGACTGGGGTGCGACGCGCGACCGGGTCGCCGGACTCGCCGCGGGCTGCGACCTCGACATGCCCGGCCAGGTCGCGCACAACCGTCGCGCGGTCGCAGCCGCCGTGCGCGCGGGTGAGCTGCCCGTCGAGGTTCTCGACACGTCGGTCGAGCGGATGCTGCGCCTCGTCGACCGGGTCGCCACGGCTCCGGTGGTGGAGCCCCACGACCCCGAGGCCCACGCCGAGCTGTCGCGCGAGATCGCGACCGAGGGCGCCGTGCTGCTCGCGAACGACGGCATCCTGCCCCTCGACCGCGGCGGCGATCTGCTGGTCGTGGGGGAGCTCTTCGAGCACCTGCGGTTCCAGGGTGCCGGGTCGTCGCTCATCAACCCGCCGTCGGTCGTGAGCCCGCGCGACGCGTTCGACGCGCGCGGCATCGCCTACCGGTACGTCGCCGACGCGACCGCCGCCACCGCCGACGACACCGTGGTGCTCTTCCTCGGGCTCACCGACTTCGAGGAGTCGGAGGGCTTCGACCGCGAGCACCTCTGCCTCGACGACGACCAGCTCGCGCTCGCGGCCGGCCTCGTCGCGACGGGCGCCCGCATCGTCGTCGTGCTGTTCGCCGGCGCGGTCGTCGAGTTGCCGTTCGCCGCCGACGTCGCGGGCATCCTGCTGATGGGTCTGCCCGGGATGCGCGGGGGCGACGCGACCGCCGACCTGCTGTTCGGGGACGCGAACCCGTCGGGCAAGCTCGCGGAGAGCTGGCCGCTGCGCGCGGAGGACTCGAGCGCCGCCGCCGACTACAACGTGTCTGAGCTCAACCGGTACACCGAGTCGATCTACGTCGGCTACCGCTACTACGACAAGGCCGGCACCCCGCTGCGCTATCCGTTCGGTCACGGGTTGTCGTACACGTCGTTCTCGTACCGCGATCTGGCCGTAACCCGCGACGGGGGTGTCGTGAGGGTGCGGGCGACGATCGCGAACACCGGGGAGCGCGACGGCGTCGAGATCGTGCAGCTCTACGTGCGCAACAACCGCGACGGGGTCTTCAAGGCCGACAAGGAGCTGCGCGCCTTCGCCCGGGTCGCGGTGGCCGCGGGCACCGAAGAGACGGTGGAGCTCGAGTTCGCGCTCGCCGACCTCTCCTACTGGGATGTCGCCCGTCACGACTGGGTGCTCGAGAACGGCGACTACGAGGTGCTGCTCGCGGCATCGGCGGAGGACATCCGGCTCTCCGCTCCGCTGCGGGTCATCGAGGGAGCGGCGCCGCGCTCGCCGTACCCGGCCGAGGTCGACGCCGACTACGCGCAGCCGCCCGTCGGCGTGCCCGCGAGCTTCCCGGCGCTGCTCGGCCGCGCCATCCCGAGCCGTCCGCGCCGGCAGCGGCTCACGCTCGAGACGCGTCTCGCCGACGGGCGCGGCACGCTGCTCGGTCGACTCATCGGCAGCGCGATCGTGCGGCAGGTGCGCCGTGGCTATGACGACGCCCGGAAGCTGCCGCCATCGCTCGAACGCGACGCGCAGGTGAAGAACAACTACATGGTGTGGCGCATGATGCCCTCGGCGTCGCTGAGATCGCTGTCGATGTCGTCGGCGGGGGCGTTCCCGTACGAGGTCGCCGAGGGGCTCGTCGACCTCGCGAACGGGCATCCGATCCGAGGGCTGCGTCGCATCCTCCGCCGGAAGAAGAACGCGTGAGGATCGGCTCGCTCACCCTCGACGGACTTCCCGCCGGTCTCGTCACCGACGAACCGCCGCGCATCGCGTTCTCGCTCGAGTCGGAGGTCGCGGGCGAGGCGCTCGCGTCGGCGCGCATCTCGTCGGGCGACTGGTCGGTCGACACGTCCGACCAGATCGGCACGAGGTTCGGCGGCGCCCTCGCGCCGTTCACCGAGTACGAGGTGACGGTCGAGGCGACCGGGCGCTCGGGCGCGACGGCCACCGCGAGTGCGACCTTCCGCACGGGACGGCTCGACACCCCGTGGACCGCGCGGTGGATCACGGATGCCCGCATCGAGGTTCCGAAGAAGGCGTCGCCCGCCCCGCTCGTGCTGCGCCGTTCCTTCGCGACACGGCCCGGCATCCGTCGCGCGTGGATCGAGGCGACGGCGCTCGGCATCTACGAGCTCGAACTCAACGGGCGGAAGGTCGGCGACGCGTACTTCGCGCCCGGGCTCACGTCGTACGCGCACCACATCCAGTACCAGACGTATGACGTGACCGCCCTGCTCACGGGCGACGACGAGCTGCGGGTCGTCGTCGGCGGCGGGTGGGCCGTCGGGTCGTTCAACTACCGGCGTACCAACAAGATCTCCGCCGACCGGCAGGCGTTCCTCGCCGAGCTGCACGTCGAGTACGACGACGGGTCGGTCGAGATCATCCCGACCGATGAGCGGTGGCACGTCGCGACGGGTGGTCGGTACCGCGAGGCCGAGTGGTACGACGGCGAGACCTACGACGCCACCGTCGACGAGGATGCCCTCGACTGGAAGCCGGCTGACCTCACCTCGCCGCGGGGGCGGCCCGCGCTCGTCGCCGACTACGGCGCCCCCGTGCGGCGGCAGGGGGAGCTCACCCCCGTTGCTCGCACCATGGCGCCGTCGGGGGAGACGATCTACGACTTCGGGCAGAACTTCGCGGGCGTCGTGCGAGCGCGGGTGCGGGGTTCGGCGGGGCAGCAGATCGTGTTCCGGCACGCGGAGGTGCTCGTCGACGGCGAGCTCTTCGTGAAGTCGCTGCGCACCGCGAAGGCCACCGCGACCTACGTGTGCCGCGACGGCGAGCAGGAGTACTCGCCGCGCCTCACCTACGTGGGCTTCCGCTACGTCGGCGTGCGGGGCATCGACCCCGCCGATCTCGAGCTCACCGCCTACGTGCTCCACTCAGATCTGCCCGAGACCGGCTCGTTCGAAAGCTCGAACCCTCTGCTGAACCGGCTGGATGACGCCATCCGGTGGGGCGGACGGTCGAACTTCGTCGACATCCCGACCGACTGCCCGCAGCGCGACGAGCGCCAGGGCTGGACGGGCGACATCGCGGTGTTCGCGCCCACGGCGGCGTACCAGTTCGACATGAGCCGGTTCCTCGGCAAGTGGCTGCGCGACGTGAGCGCCGAGCAGTCGCGGGGCGGCGGCATCCCGATGGTGGTGCCGCGCGCGGGTGACACGTGGCCCGTGCTGCCGACGGCGTGCTGGGGCGACGCGTGCATCCTCGTGCCGTGGGCGGAGTACCTCGCGCGCGGCGACGTCGAGCTGCTGCGGCGGCACTACCCGACGATGCGGCGGTTCCTGCGGGCGGCGAAGCGGTGGGCGGGGCTGTTCTCGATCCGACCGACGCGGCGGCTCATCTGGCGCTTCCCGTTCCACTTCGGCGACTGGGCCGCTCCCGAGGGTGGCGCGAAGGACTGGATCGCCAAGGGGAAGTGGATCGCGACCGCCTACTTCGCGAACTCGGCCGGCCTGATGGCGCAGATCGCCGGGCTGCTCGGCGAGGAGCGCGACGCCCGGTACTACGCCGACCTGCGGCAGCGCATCATCCGCGCCTACCGTTCTGTGTTCACCGATGGCGCGGGCCGCCTGAAGACCGAGTTCCAGACCGGCTACGTGCTGCCGCTCGCGTTCGGGATGACCGCCGGCGACGAGTCGACCGCGATGGCGAGCAACCTCTCGCGGCTCGTCGACGACAACGGCGGGCACCTCGCCACCGGCTTCCCCGGCACGCCGCACCTGCTCTTCGCGCTCTCCGACCACGGTCGGCTCGACGACGCGTACGACCTGCTGCTGCAGACCGACTGCCCCTCGTGGCTCTACATGATCGCGTCGGGCGGCACGACGGTGTGGGAGCGGTGGGATGCCCTCCGCCCCGACGGCACCGTCAACACGGCCGACCTCTCCACGGGGTCGGACGAGGGCGGCGGGATGGTGTCGTTCAACCACTACGCCGCGGGCGCCGTCGGCGACTGGATGTACCGCCGCATCGCGGGCATCGAGGCGACCTCGGGCGGCTACCGCACCTTCCGCATCGCGCCGAAACCGGGAGGCGGGCTGACCTCGGCATCCGGATCAGTGCTCACCCCGTACGGTCGCGTCTCGTCGGCGTGGGAGCTCGACGGCGACGACTTCGCGCTGCGCGTCGAGGTGCCCGTCTCGACGACCGCGACCGTCGTGCTGCCCGACGGGGCGGAGTGTGCGGTCGAGAGTGGTGCTCACAAGTTCGAGATCACCCTGTCACGGGTCGGCATCGCTTGATACATTTGGTATCAGGAGGCGCTCACATGACGGTGGCATCGGATGCCGGCTACGCGCAGATCCTCGGTCGCGTGACCGAGAGGGCATCGTCGCGGGTGGCCGCACAGCGCGCGGTCTCGAGCCTGTTGGCGAGCCGCCAGAGGCAAGAGCTCGCGTCGCGCGAGATCGAGTCGGGCATGCTGCAACTCGCCGCGATGGGCGTCACGCAGCGTGACATCGCGGCTCTCGCCGGGCTCTCGCAGGCGGAGGTGTCGCGTCGGCTCAAGCGCGCCCACCTGTCGGGCGACGTCGAGAAGGTGCGCGAGATCATCCTGCGTCGGGCCGAGGGGGGACTGAGCTCCGCCGAGATGGTCGCGGCGCTCGTCAGCGCCGTGGGAGCACGCCGCACGCCGGGCCGCATCAGCGCGCACGACGGTGCGTCGACCTCGTCGAGGGCTCTCGCGGAACTCGCCAAGCACTACAAGGCGGGTACGATCACGCGGCACGAATACGACGGCGTGCGTCGGCGGCTCGCCGAACGCCAGCGCACGCGGTGAGTCCGCTCCGCGACGACACCGCGAAGCAACTCGCCCGGCTCCTCTCGCGGCACAAGCTCGACAACCCTTGGTCGGATCGGCCAGGCACGTCGACCCGTGTGCTGTACTCGACGGCCGATCTGTACTCCACCGAACGACTCGACGTCCACGAAGAACTGATCGCCGAAGTCCTGGCGACCCAGGCCGGTGTCACCGCAGACGGAACGCTCGTCGTGGTCACCGCCGGGGTCCCGGGTGCGGGCAAGTCGACGGCGGTGGCGCGCCGGCCGGAGCTCGTCGGCTGCCGCCACATCGACGCGGATGACTTCAAAGACGGCCTCCTCGTCCGCGCCCGGGACGAGGGTCTGCTCGACGGATGGCTGACCGAGACGCTCGGCGATGGACGCCCCGTCGCCGCGCGGGAGCTCGCGAGCTTCGTGCATGCGGAGTCCACCGTGATCGCCGCGGCCTCGCGCGACGCAGCCCTCGAACGAGGAGAGAACCTCATCGTGCATGGCACGCTGGCCCACCCGACGACGATCGACGATCTTCTCGGCGCGTTCGACCTGGCCGGGTACGAGCGCATCCGCATCATCGACGTCGAGGTGCCGCGGGAGGTGGCGGTCGAGCGTAGCCTCGCCCGGTGGTGGGATGGCCGGACGGGCGACGACCCGCTGGGCGGCCGTTTCGTTCCGCCCGCCGACATCGAGCGGTACTACCCGAAGGGTGCGGTCGAGTCGATCACTCGCGCGAATGCAGAGGAGTTCGCGCGGCGAGCGGAAGCGCTCGAATGGGATGTCACGCTCGAGTACGTCGACGCCTGAGAGGCCTCGGGAACTTTCCCCAGCATCCCTCTGTTGAATCCATCGAGGGCCGCAGCCAGCGGCTCGACGGAGGAGCATCGCATGAGCACCACCACCTACACGAAGGACCCGGCGGCGATCGCCGCACTCACCCGCAACCAGTACGCCGTCACGCAGGAGGATGCGACCGAGCCGGCGTTCCGCAACAGGTTCTGGGACAACCACGACGACGGCATCTACGTCGACGTCGTGTCGGGCGAGCCGCTGTTCTCGTCGACCGACAAGTACGACAGCGGGTCGGGCTGGCCGAGCTTCACGCGCCCGCTCGAGAAGGCCCACATCGTCGAGAAGACCGACACGAGCTTCTGGATGACGCGCACCGAGGTGCGGTCGACCCACGGCGACAGCCACCTCGGCCACCTGTTCGACGACGGACCCGTCGCCGACGGCGGGCTGCGCTACTGCATCAACTCCGCCGCCCTGCGGTTCGTGCCGGTCGACCGGCTCGAGGCCGAGGGCTACGGCGCCTACCTCCCGCTCTTCACGACCACCGAGAAGGAGAACTGACATGGCCACCGAGACCGCGACCCTCGCCGGCGGATGCTTCTGGGGAGCGCAGCAGCTGCTGCGCCGACGTCCGGGAGTCATCTCCACCCGTGTCGGCTACTCGGGTGACGACAGCACCCCGAACGCGACCTACCGGCACCACGGCGATCACGCCGAGGCCGTCGAGATCGAGTTCGATCCCGACGAGATCTCGTACCGCGAGCTGCTGGAGTTCTTCTTCCAGATCCACGACCCGTCGACGAAGAACCGTCAGGGCAACGACGTCGGCCGCGCCTACCGCTCGGCGATCTTCTACGAGAACGACGAGCAGAAGCGCGTCGCCCTCGACACGATCGCGGATGTCGACGCCTCGGGTCTCTGGCCTGGGCCCGTCGTCACCGAGGTGGAGCCCGTCGGCGACTTCTGGCAGGCGGAGGAGGAGCACCAGGACTACCTGGAGAAGAACCCCTACGGCTACACCTGCCACTTCGTGCGGCCGGGCTGGACGCTGCCGCGCCGTGAGGCGGTCGGCGGCTAGCGGAGGAGAGTAGGGCGTCGGCGCGCCCGCTCCGCGGTCTACCCGACCACGGAGCGGTCGCCCGCGAGGAGGGCCCAGGTCTCGACGGTCGTCCACTCGCCCTTGAACCAGTCGGCCTCCACGGCCGTGCCCTCGTGGCGGAAGCCGGCTCGCGCGAGGACCGCCTTCATCGCGGCGTTGCGGGTGTCGCACTCGGCGTACACCCGATGGGCGCCCCGCTCCGCGAACAGGTGCGACGCCGCGGCTCCGAGCACCTGCGTCGCGACGCCCCGGCCCTGCTCGGCGGGCGCGATCGTCACGCCGAGCTCGAACGTGTCGGGCTGGGACGAGAGCCGATGCACGGCGACGTCGCCCACGAGCTCGCCCGAGGAGCGGATGCCGTACTGCATCCACTCGCCCTTCGGCGGGAAGTCCCACCCGTCTTGAGAGGCGAGCAGCGCCCGGGCATCCGCGGCGGAGTAGTCGGCATCCCAGCTCTGATAGCGCGCGACGGCGGGGTCGCGGCGGTAGGCGACGAACGGCGCGAGGTCCGCCGCGGTGAGCGGCGAGACCTCGAGGCCCGGGAGCGTCAGCCTCACGAGGGCGCGCAGGGCCGGGCGCCGGCCGAGACGGGGGCGTGCAGCTTCGTCGCGAGGAGCGGGTCGTCCACCCCCGCACCCTATCGCCGGCCGTGCGGCTCGCCGCGCCCTACTCCTTCCGGAGCGTGACGAGATACCTCATCTCGAGGTCTTCGGGCGAGCCCGACAGCGAGAGGTCGACGTCGAGCACCCGCCCCTCCCACTCGCCGATGAAGTGGTGGGAGTCACGGATGTAGCTCTCGTCGCCCACCTGCGAGCTCACGGGGTGCTCGAGCGTGCCGAGCGCGTCGAGGGCCGCGACGGAGGCATCGAACGCCTCGCGGGAGGTGCAGACGTACTCGAACGACCACTGGACGTCGAACTCCGTCTCCGAGGCATCCGACGACGCGAGCTCGTCGCATGGCTCGAGCGGCAGCGCGGGCATCCCGTCAGCGCTCACCCCGTCACCGTCGGCCGCCGGCGCGTCGCTCGACGCCTCGGGATCCGTGGGCGAGCCGCCCCCGATCGTGATGGCGGGCGTGGGGACGGGATCGGGGGCCGCGCAGGCGCCGAGCGCGAGCACGGCGACGGCGGCGAGCAGGACGAGAGGGGTGCGCATGAGTCGAGGGTCCTCGCGGAACGTGTCCCCTCGCCATGAGTGGATTCCACTCATCCGCACCGCGCCGAATCGCTACTGTGAGGAACCATCACCGATGCAGACGGGAGGCGGCGATGCAGGACACGCGTGCCGGATGGCCCCACCTTCCCCGCCAGCGCGAGCGCCGCGACGTGCTCGCCGGTCTCGAGCATCGCCCGCCACGGCTGCAGCTGATCGTGGGCGAGGCGGGGGCCGGCAAGACGGCCCTCGCCTCCGAGGTCGCCGCGAGCATCCCGGGTCGACGCGTCGTCACCGTGACCGCGCTCGCCGAGCGGGCCGCGACGCCGCTCGCCGCGTTCCACGACGTGCTGCGCGACCTCGCGGTCTCCGACGATGCCGAGGCCGCCGCCACCGAGCTCATCGCTCGCCTCGGCAGCACGGCCGACCGGCAGGTGCTGCTCGTCGACGATCTGCCGCGGCTCGACCGGGCGTCCGGGGAGGTCGTGCACCGCCTCGTGACGGGGTTCGGGATGCCGACCGTCGCGACGGCGCGGAGCGGCGAGCCCGCGACCTCCGTGCTCGACCGGCTCGACGACGAGGGGCTCGTCGACCGCCACGAGCTCGCGGGGCTCACCCGGGACGAGGTCGCGGAGCTGCTCGTCACGCGCTTCCGCGTGCCCGTGCGGGACGACGATCTCACCCGTCTCGTCTGGCAGACCGGGGGCAACCCGCTGCACCTCCGCATCCTCGTCGAGTCGGCGATCGAGGCGGGTGAGGTGCTGCACCGCGGCGATCGCGTGGAGTTCACGGGCGTCCACGAGCCGTCGGTGCTCCGCGACGTGGTGCACGCGCGCCTCGCGACACTCGACGCCGAGTCCCGTCGGCTGCTCGCGGTGGTGAGCCTCGCCCAGCCCGTCCCGCGGGCGGCCCTCCTCACCGCGCGCGGCCGCGAGGAGGTGCTCGCCGACCTCGCCGAGCGGGGGCTGCTCGCCGCGGACGGCGCGCGGGCGCGGTGGCGGGTCGCGCATCCCCTCGTCTCCGAATCGATCGAGGCCTACGAGGAGTTCGACGACGCCCGGGCGGAGGCGATTCGGCTGCTGCGTGCCGGCGGCGAGCCGTCGCGTCGCTACGCCGCCGTCGAGCTGCAGCTCGCGGCAGGGTCGCCCGTCGCGCAGACGGAGCTCGTCTGGGCGGCCGGTTACGCCTCCGCGTCCGGCGATCATCGCGCGGCCGCCGCG
>JAEWKY010000014.1 GCA_023457615.1 Actinomycetes bacterium
GGGGTGCTGCGCAGCACCTCGAGGCGCGCGCGGTACTCCTTGTCGTCGATGTCGCCGTTGGCGTAGCGCTGCGCGAGGGTCGCCTCGGCGCCGCCGAGGGCCTGCGCCGCGTGCCAGCCGCCGGGGCCCCACGGGCCGCCCTGCGCCCACAGGGCACGGCGACGGCGACCGAAGACGGCGAACAGGAGGGCGAAGACGCCGATCCAGAACAGCGGGACGAGGACGAACAGCCAGCCGAACCCCGGGCCGCCCCAGGGGTGCGCCACGGCCGCGGTGAGGGCGAGAGCGGTGAACACGAGTCACTCCGTTTCCGCGGAGCCCGGGATGGGCTCCGACGAATGCCACGATCCTCGGATGCCGTCCGCGGCGAATCCGCCCGCGGGAGCGTGTCTCCTACTCCGTGAGGAGTCAGTTTCTGTCGCTCAGCACTCCCCGGAGCGACGGAAATCGACACCTCAGGCGTCGCCCGGGGTGACGAGGCCGGTCTCGTACGCGATCACGACGAGCTGCACGCGATCCCGGGCGAGGAGCTTCGACATGATGCGCGAGACGTGGGTCTTCGCCGTGAGCGGGCTGAGGTAGAGGCGCCCGCCGATCTCGTCGTTGGTGAGGCCCTGCCCGACGAGCGTGAGCACCTCCCGCTCGCGGTCGGTGAGGTTGCGCAGTCTCGAGTCGTCGGGGGCATCCCGCAGCCCGGTCGCGACGCGTTCGAGCAGCCGCCGCGTGACGCTCGGGCTCAGCAGCGCCTCGCCCCCCGCGACCACGCGCACCGCCCGGATGAGCTCGACGGGCTCGGTGTCCTTCACGAGGAAGCCGCTCGCCCCCGCCCGGATCGCCTGCGCGACGTACTCGTCGAGCTCGAAGGTCGTCACGACGACGACCCTCGTCCCCGCGAGGGCCGGATCCGCGACGATCTGCTCCGTCGCCCAGAGCCCGTCGCCGTCGGGCATGCGGATGTCCATGAGCACGACGTCGGGACGCTCGCGCTTCACGAGCGCGACGGCCTCCCGCCCGGTCGCCGCCTCCCCCACGACCTCGAGGTCGGGCTCGGCGCCGAGCAGGCTCGAGAAGCCCGCGCGGATGAGGTGCTGGTCGTCGGCCAGGGCGACCCTGATCGTGCCGGGCGCGGTCATCGGATCCTCCGGATCACGGGCTGTCTCTCGGGATGGTGGCGCTCACGCGGAAGCCGCCGTCGGGGGCCGGGCCGGCGGAGAGGCGCCCGCCGAGCAGCTCGGCGCGCTCGCGCATCCCGAGCAGGCCGCGCCCGCCGGTCTCGCTCGCGGGCGCGCCCGACCCGGCGCCGTCGTCGACGACCTCGACGTGGAAGTCGGCGTCATCGGACCAGAGCCGCACGGTCGCGCGGCGGGCGTCGGCGTGCCGGGTGACGTTGGTGAGCGACTCCTGCACGATGCGGAACAGCGCGAGCTGCACGGGCTTCGGCGCCGTGCCGATCCGGTCGTCGAGCGAGACCTCGACCCCGCGCACCCCCTCCACGAGTGCGGGGAGTCGGTCGAGCCCGGGTTCGGGCACGAGCGGCGCGTCGCTCGATCCGTCGGAGCGCAGCGCGCCGAGGACGGCCCGCACCTCGTCGAGGGCGGTCTTCGACGTCTCCTTGATGCTCGCGAGAGCCTCGGCCGCCTTGTCGGGCTGACGCTCCATGAGGTGCAGGCCGACCCCCGCCTGCACGTTGATCTGGCTGAGCGAGTGCGCGAGCACGTCGTGCAGCTCGCGCGCGATGCGCACGCGCTCGGCCTGCACCTCGCTCTGCTCGCGCTGCGTCGCGAGCCGGCGGTACTCGGCGTAGCGCTCGCGCCGCGTGCGGAGCCCCTCGCCGATGCCGAACACGATGAGGATGCCGAGCGTCGTGCCGGCGACGCGGCCGGGCGGCCAGTGCACGTTGTCGAGCACGAGCGCCGCGACGATCGTGGCCACCCAGCACGCGCCGACCGCGGCCCACGCCCAGACCCGGGCGCCGCGCACGATCGCGCCGATGATCGCGAACGCGAGCGCGACGTAGGGCGGCCCGCCCGCGCCGTTCAGGAAGATGTCCAGGGCGCCGGCGAGGGCGACCACGACGACGACCGGACCCGGGAAGCGCCGCGCTCCGATGAGCGCGAGCGGCCCGACGAGCGCGAGCCCGACCAGGGTCGCCGTCTCCCCCGGCGACAGGCCCGGAGTCGTGCGGATCGTCCAGCTCGCGAACGGCACCTGGATGAAGAACGCGACGGCCACGGGGAACCAGAGCGTCGCCCAGCGCGGCATGCGCCAGTCGGGCGGCGGCGGTCCGTGCCAGCCGCCCTTCCACGCGTGGGCGTGCGACCAGTCGGCGCGGGACCAGTCGGCGCGGGACCGGTCGGCGTGCGGCCCGCGGAATCGTGAGGGCCGGTGCATGTCCCGATGCTACGGCGGCGCCGTTACGCCCCGGGGAGTAACTTGCCCGCGCTCACAACCCGTGCCGGGCGAGCCAGTCGCGCAGCACGCGGGCGAACTCCTCCGGATGCTCGGCGCTCGGGAGGTGCGCGGCCCCGGCGAACACGTGGTGCTCCGCCCCGGGAGCGGCGTCGGCCAGGGTGCGGGTGTTCGCGATCTCGGTCGAGAGGTCCTCGTCGCCGACCGCGAACAGCAGCGGGATGCCGAGTGCCGCGTAGCGTCCCCAGGCCGGCGGGTCGAGCGGGGTCGGCGTCGGCGACTCCCCCTCGCGCGGCAGGTTCGCGAGGTTGTCGGCGTAGCCCGTCGCGAGGAACGCGGGATCGACGTCGGCGGGCGTGCGGCGCGGGCCGACCCACCAGAGCTCCACCTCGCGGCGCAGCGCGGCCTCGGCGTCCCCCGCCTCGTAGAGCGCCTCGATCTCCTCGTCGATCGCGAGCTCCTCGGGCGTGCCGTCGGCGGACGGCATCCCGGAGGCCGCGGAGCCGATGGTCAGGACGGCCGCGACGCGCTCGGGGAACTCGACCGCGGTGTCGAGGGCGATCGTGCCGCCGCGCGAGGCCCCGACGAGCGTCGCGCGACGGACGCCCGCGGCGTCGAGCACGGCGATCGCGTCGGACCGGTTCGAGAACGGCACGTCCCGCGACTCGGTGCGCCCGAAGCCGCGCAGGTCGTAGCGCACGACGCGGTGGTCGCGCGCGAGATCGTCCCACTGCGGGTCCCACATCGCGGAGGTCGCGACCCCGGCGTGCAGCAGCAGGATCGCGGGGGCGTCGTCGGCTCCGGCGACCTCGTAGTGGAGGCGGGCGCCGTCGTGCTCGAGGAAGGGCATGGAGGCAGCCTAGGAAGGGTCCGCGCGCGACGCGACACCTCGCCGGCGCGCTGCAAGGAGCGCGCAATGTCGCCGGTCGCCGGGAGACTGCGGGGATGGCCCGCTACGTCATCGACGCCCCGGTCGCCCTGCGTCTCGCCGCGGAGCCCGCGGCGCTGCACGTCGCGCACCAGCTCGTCGCCCCGAACTCGCTGCGCTCCGAGGCGATGTCGATCCTCTACCGTGACGTGCGGTCGGGACGCCGCTCGCGCGACGACGCCCGCGCCCTGCTCGACCCGCTCACGGCGCTCAAGGTGCGCCTGCTCGGCGACCGGGTCTCGCGCGCCACGGCCTGGAGCATCGCCGAGCAGCTCGGCTGGGACGACCTCCACGAGGCCGAGTACCTCGCCGTCACGCGGCTGCAGGCCGACGCCTTCGTCACCCTCGACCCCGATCGGGCACGACGTGCCGAGGGCGTCGTGCCGCTCGCGCCGTTCGGGGCCCTCGCCCGCGGCTGACGCGGGCGTTCCGCACCGGCTCAGCCGAGTCCGACGTAGAACCACCCGATCTGCGTCACGCCGTCGGACTCGTACACGGGCACCGGGTAGCCGCCGGGATACTGCTCGCGCAGCTCCTCGACGTACTCCATGTACTCCAGCGCCTCCTCGGGATTCTGCGGCGCGGGGTAGCCGACGTGGGCGAGTTCCGCGTCGTAGGCGTAACCCTCGATCGGATCGCCGTCGTCGTCCCAACCGATCACGGCGACGAGGTCGGGCGATCCGCCCTCGCCGCCCGCGCCGTACGTCTCGCCGGCGGCGTTCGTCGCGAGCGACGTGCGACGCACGATCGCGAACTCGTAGTCGACGAGCGTGACCATGCCCGGCGCCGCGACGAGGTGCAGGACCGGGTCGTCCGGCAGCTCCAGGTCGAGCCAGGCGACCGTGCCGACGTCGCGGGCGCCGCACTCCATCGAGGGCGTGTTCGTCGGGTCGAAGCCGAACCCGACCGTCCCCGCCGCGAGACAGGCGATCCGCAGCCGGATGTGGGTGGCATCCGCCGGCCGCTCGCCGAGCTCGAGCGCGGCGGCGCCCTCGACCGTCTGCGTGATCGGATGCCCGAGCAACGTCACGTGGGGGGCGCCCGGGATGACGCCGTCGGCCCCCGCGAGGCTCGAGACCGGCTGGTCCAGGTCGGGGCGGTCGATCCATCCCGTCGCCCACGCCCCGCTCGAGATCGCGGCCCCGGCGACCACGCCGGCGAGCCCGATGCCGAGGCGCGCGATCCACCGGGCGGCCCTGCCG
>JAEWKY010000015.1 GCA_023457615.1 Actinomycetes bacterium
CCCCTCTCGCATTGCAGCAACTCGTCGGCTCGCGGGTTTCGGGCGAAAATCTCTCCGCGATTTTCGATGCGGTTTCCCGACTTTCGGCACGGCATTTCGCGGAGAGCAATTCGACCGCTAATGTAAACACCGCGGATCAGCACGACTGATACACACGGGGAATCACATAATGAAGAAGCAAATCACGCAGCTCGTCGACGACCTGGACGGCACCGTGCTCGAGAACGGCAGCGGCAGCACCGTGCGGTTCTCGCTCGAGGGACGCTCCTACGAGATCGACCTCTCCGACGCCAACGCCGAGAAGCTCCGCTCCGCTCTCGCCCCGTTCATCTCCGCCGGCCGCTCCGCGTCGGGCGCCGGCCGGTCCTCGGGCGCCCGCCGTTCGTCGCGCTCGAGCGGCGGCGACCTCGCCGCGATCCGCTCGTGGGCCCAGTCGAACGGCTACTCGGTCGGCGACCGGGGTCGCATCTCCGCCGACGTGCGCGAGGCGTACGAGCGCGCGAACTAGCGCCGCGACGTCACGAGAAGTCGGCGTCGGGGGCCGAGTCGTAGCTGAAGTCCAACCGCGGCTTCCAGCCCCGGTTCAGCACCCCGCCCGACTCCTCGAGATAGCACGACGCGCAGAGCGACTCGTAGCCGACGTCGCCCTGCCTCCCGGTGGTGGCGTCGATCGCGACCTGGTCGCCGTCGAAGATGAAGACCCCGTCGAGGGTGCGCGCGTTGAAGATCGCCTTGCGGCCGCACCGGCAGATGGTCTTGAGCTCCTCGAGCGAGTGCGCGATCTCGAGCAGCCGTCGGCTGCCGGGGAAGGCGACCGTCTGGAAGTCGGTGCGGATGCCGTAGGCGAGCACCGGGACGTCCTCGTCGATCGCGATGCGCAGGAGGTCGTCGACCTGGCCCTCGTCGAGGAACTGCACCTCGTCGAGCAGGAGGCAGGCGACGTCCTTGCCCGTCTCCCGGATGACGCGCTCGCGCTGCCGCATGAAGGCGGCCCGCACGTCCTCGCCCGCGGCGAGGGTGAAGTCGACGGGGCGCGTGACGCCGAGCCGCGAGACGATCGACGCCTCGCCCTTCGAGTCGATCGCGGGCTTCGCGAGCAGCACCTGCTGGCCGCGCTCCTCGTAGTTGTACGCGGCCTGCAGCAGCGCGGTGCTCTTGCCGGAGTTCATCGCCCCGTACCGGAAATACAGTTTCGCCACGGACCCGAGGTTATTCGAGGTAGCCGTCTTCCGCGGCCCGACGGATGAGGTCCGCCTTCTTGCTCGCGGGACGATCGACGCGCGCGTACTTCTCGCGCACGCGTCGCAGGTAGGTCTTGGCCGTCTCGTACTGCACGTTCATGCGCGCCGCGACCTCGGTCGTGCTGAATCCGGTGACGTAGAGCCGCAGCGCCTCCGCCTCCCCCGGGCTGAGCTTGGGACGGGCCTGCGGCGCCGTGCCGGGAGCCGTGGGCCGCCAGACACGCGCCGACGGGTCGCTCTGGATGCCCATGACGCGTCGGGCGGTCTCCATCACGGCCGCCATCGTGAGCGACTTGGAGAGGAAGGCGGCGGCGCCGGCGGCGAGGGCGCGTTCGCGGGCCTCGCGCGTGTCGACGCTCGACAGCACGATGACCTTGGCGCCCGCGGCGCGGCACGTGCGCACGCGTGCCTCGATCGACACCGGCTCCTTGAGCTGGAAGTCGATGAAGACGAGGTCGGTGGGGAACGCCGGGCTGTGCACGAGCTGCAGCCAGGTCGGCGCCATGAGCACGACCTCGAAGTCGGTGGCGTTGCCGGCGATCCAGCTGCTCAGGCTGTCGAGGAGCACCTCGTGGTCGTCGAGGATGGCCAGCCGCACCGGCGCGGAGCCCCGTCCGGCGGCCGCGCCCTCACCCGGGCGGGACTGCCCGGCGGCGCCGTGCTGGAGGGTGCTCACTTTTCCACCCTACGTCGGATGTACCCCGATGGGCCGCTACTCAGAACAGTGTCGGCTGCAATCCGGCCGCGGCGGAGGCGGGGAGCTCGTTCGCGAGCATCCGGTCGCCGACGTTCGCCCGGGCACGGGTGCGGCCGATGACGCGCGGGATCGGCGAGCCGGTCGCGGGGTCGATGCGCGGCGGCCGCTCGAGCCCGTGCCGGCGCAGCAGGGGCCGCACCCGCGCCGCGAGCCACTTCCGGTACTCCGCCGGCGCGTACGCCTGACGCCCGGGGTAGAGCGCACCGTAGCGGCCGAGAAGCTCGGGATGCTCGCGCGCGAGCCAGGTGAAGAACCACTCCCGCGCGCCCGTGCGCAGATGCAGCGCGGAGTACGCGACCGACTCGGCCCCCGCCTCGGCGATCGCGGCGAACAGACGATCGAGGTGGTCCTTCGAGTCGGTCAGGTAGGGCAGCACGGGCATGACGAAGACCGAGCACGGCAGGCCGGCATCCCGCAGCGCCCGCACCGTCGCGAGCCGCGCCTCGGTCGTCGGCGCGCCGGACTCGACCGAGGCCCGCAGCTCGGGGTCGAGCACGTCGATCGTCATCGCGAACTCGACGGGCACGCGCTCGGCCGCCGCCTGCAGCAGCGGGATGTCGCGGCGCAGCAGCGTGCCCTTGGTCAGGATGCTGAACGGCGTGTCCGCGGCGGCGAGCGCCGCGATGATGCCGGGCATGAGGCGGTAGCGGCCCTCGGCCCGCTGGTACGGGTCGGTGTTCGTGCCGAGGGCGACGGGATGCCGCTGCCACGAGGGTCGCGCGAGCTCCTTGGCGAGCACCTCCGCGACGTTGACCTTGACGACGATCTCGGAGTCGAAGTCGCGTCCGGCGTCGAAGTCGAGGTAGGTGTGCGTGTTGCGGGCGAAGCAGAAGGTGCAGGCGTGACTGCAGCCGCGATAGGGGTTGATCGTCCACGCGAAGGGCAGCGCCGACGACGAGCCGGGCACGTGGTTGAGCGCCGACTTCGCGAGCACCTCGTGGAAGGTGATGCCGGCGAACTCGGGCGTCTGCACCGACTTCACGAGCCCGCGGAGCGACCCGAGCCCCGGCAGCGCGGCGCTCGTCTCGGCCGTCACCGCCTGCCCGCTCCACCTCACTCCGACATTCGAACACACGTTCGAACGCCGGGCAAGGGGTCAGGGGTGGATGCCGAGCGCCTGCGCGGTGCGGGACAGCGTCTCGTTCGCGACCGCCGGGTCGCTCGAGAGGGTGCCGCCGTAGGACGGGATCATCTCGACCAGCTGCGGCGTCCACGCCGGCATCCGGGCGGGGAAGCACTTCGCGAGCACGTCGAGCATGATCGGCACGGCGGTCGACGCGCCGGGCGACGCGCCGAGCAGTCCGGCGATCGTGCCGTCGGCTCCCGCGACCACCTCGGTGCCGAACTGGATGACCGCCTTGCCGTCGGCGTCGCGCTTCATGATCTGCACGCGCTGGCCGGCCGTGATGAGGCGCCAGTCCTTCTGCTCGGCCCGCGGGGCGAACTCCTGCAGGGCGCGGAACCGGCGACGCGAGGTCGTCAGCACCTCGCCGACGAGGTACGTGACGAGCGACAGGTTCTTGAGCCCGGCCCCCACGAACGTGCCGAGGTTGTGCCAGCGCAGCGCCGCGAACAGGTCGAGGAGCGACCCCGACTTGAGGTACTTCGTCGAGAACCCCGCGTAGGGACCGAACAGCAGGCTCGCCCGGCCGTCGACGACGCGCGTGTCGAGGTGCGGCACCGACATCGGCGGCGCCCCGACGGACGCCTTGCCGTAGACCTTCGCGGCGTGCTTGCGCACGATCTCCGGGTCGTCGGTGCGCAGGAACTGGCCGCTGATCGGGAAGCCGCCGTACCCGCGGATCTCGCGGATGCCCGAGCGCTGCAGCAGGTTGAGCGCTCCGCCTCCCGCGCCGACGAAGACGAACCGCGCGGTGTGCTCCACCCGCGTCGTGCCGACCTCCTGGCGCACCTTGAGGTTCCACAGCCCGGTCTTCGCCGAACGCCGCAGCCCCGTGACCCGGTGGTTGAGCTTGAGCGTCGCGCCCTTCTCGACGAGGCCGTCGATGAGGCGGTGCGTGAGCGAGCCGAAGTCGACGTCGGTGCCCGAGGCGATGCGGGTCGCGGCGATCGGCTGGTCCTTGCGGCGACCGGGGATCAGCAGCGGCGCCCACGACCTGATGACGGCGGCGTCCTCGGTGTACTCCATGCCCGCGAAGAGCGGGTGGTCGCGAAGCGCCTCGAACCGCTTGCGCAGGAAGGCGACGTTGTCGTCGCCCCAGACGAGGTTCATGTGCGGCACCGGGTTGATGAAGCAGCCGGGCTCCGGCAGCATCCCCTCGCTCACGAGGAACGACCAGAACTGGCGCGACACCTGGAACTGCTCGGCGACCTTCACGGCGTTCGCGATGTCGATCGAGCCGTCGGGGCGCTCCGGGGTGTAGTTGAGCTCGCACAGGGCCGCGTGGCCCGTGCCGGCGTTGTTCCAGGGATCGGAGGACTCGCGCGCGACATCGCCGAGCGATTCGAAGATCGCGATCTTCCAGGTGGGTTCGAGACGGGAGAGCAGGGTTCCGAGGGTGGCGCTCATGACCCCGCCGCCGATGAGGGCGACGTCGAGGGGTTCAGTCACCCTCCGAGTCTACGTCGGGCGCCCCGGGCCCGGTGACGCTCAGAGCTCGACGACGAGACGGGGGCTCCGCGCGCGGGACACGCACGGGTACATCGTCGTCGAGGCGTCGTCGGTGGTGAGCGAGTCGCGGTGCTCGGGGGTGCCGTCGAGCACCTGCAGCGCGCACGAGCCGCACACGCCGCGCAGGCACGAGCCGCCGGGGTCGAAGCCGGCTCCCTTCAGGATGCCGAGCATGCTGCGCTCGGCCGGCACCTGGAGCACGCGGCCCGATCCGGCGACCTCGACCTCGAACGGCTCCGGCGGGCCGAACTCGCGCGGCTTGGGCTCGAAGCGCTCGAGGTGCAGCCGGCATCCGTCGGGGAGCGGGGCGTCCTGCAGCGCGTCGGTGAAGGCCGCCGGGCCGCAGGAGTACACGTCGGTGCCGGGCCGGAGTCCGCCGATCAGGGCCGCGAGGTCGAGCCGCCCGTGCTCGGTGCTCGCGTGCACGGTGACGCGGTCGCCGAAGGCCGCGAGCTCGTCGGCGAACGCGGCGTCGCCGGGATTCCGCACCGCGTAGACCAGGCGCCAGTCGGCGCCCTTGGCCGCGAGGTGGCGCGCCATCGCGAGGATGGGCGTGATGCCGATCCCGGCGGCGAGCAGCAGGTACGACGACGCGTCGCCGAGCTCGAACAGGTTGCGCGGCGGGCGCACGTAGACCCGGCTGCCGACGCGCAGGTGGGTGTGGATGTAGCGCGACCCCCCGCGCGAGAGCGGCTCGTCGAGCACGGCGATGCGGTACGACCGCGTGTCGGCCGGGTCGCCGCACAGGGAGTACTGCCGCTCGTGCCGCGTCACGAGCTGCACGTCGACGTGCGCCCCCGGCTCCCACGCCGGCAACGGCTCGCCCGCAGGATGCTCGAGGGTCACGCCGACGATCGAGGGCGTCTCCCGGGTGATGGCGCTCACCACGAGGGGGAGCATGTCGGAGCGACTGCGCACGCGGGCCCGCTCGCTCAGTAGAGGTTCTGGTAGCCGTCACCGGCGACCGCGTCGTCGATGACCTTCGCGATCTCGGGGTCGAAGCCCGACATGCTCGCCCAGATCGTGCCCGAGCTGGGCACCTCGGCGGCGAGGTCCTGCATCTCCGGATCCCAGAGGCCGGACCGCAGCAGCGCGCGCCCGCAGTGCAGGTAGGCCTGGTCGATCTCGACGACGATCGCGAGGTTCGGCGGCGAGTGGTCCTGCTCGAGCATCCGCAGCACGTCGGGGTCGTCGGTGAGGTAAGCCCGGCCGTTGAGGCGCAGGGTCTCGCTCATGCCGGGCACGAAGCACAGGAGGCCGACGTGCGGGTTCTCGAGGATGTTCGTCATCGAGTCGGCGATCCGGTTGCCGATGCGGTCGGGGATGACGACCGTGCGGTCGTCGAGCACGCGCACGAAGCCGGGGTAGTCGCCGCGCGGCGAGCTGTCGCAGTTGCCGGCGGCGTCGGAGGTCGCGAGGGTCGCGAACGGCGAGTGCGCGAGGAAGGTCCTGCAGTTCTCGTCGAGGTGGTCGGCGATCTTCTGCAGGGCGGGCGGGTCGGGGTAGCCCAGCCGGGCGCGCAGTCCCTCCAGGTCGACCCGGGCGAACTCGGTCGAGAGCATGACGGACCTCCTCACCTCGACGATACGACGCGGCGCGAGCCGATCTCATGGGGCGACGGCACACGGTTCGGTCGGCGACTGTGCCCTCACCACAGTCCTCGCGCTACAGCCCCAGCCGGGTGAGCTCGGCATCCATGCGACGCGCCATCTCGGCGTACCCGTCGTCGTTCGGATGCAGTCCGTCGGCCGCCATCCACTCGGGGTGCCCCTCGATCCAGCGGGAGGCGCCGGGCACCCAGTCGGCGCCGACGCGCTCGGCGGCCTCGCGCACCCAGCCGATGATGATCTCGACCGACTCGGGGCGCTCGTCGGTGTACCAGAAGGGCTCGACGACGACGAACCGCGCCTCGGGCAGCTCGCTCGTGAGGAACGCGAGGTCGTCGTGGATCGCGGTGCGGATGAGCTCCGCCCCGCGCGCGTAGGAGAAGTTGTCGTTGAGGCCCATCGTGACGACGACGAGGTCGGGCTCCTGCTCGACGATGAGACCCGGCAGGTCAGGGGCGACGGCGCGGTTGTTGACGAAGCCCAGCCCGTTCACGCTCGGGTTGAACTCGGTCCAGCCGCGCTCGGCGCAGACGACCGTCGACCAGCGGCGGGCGGGGTCGGACGCACCCGTCCCGAGCGTGTACGAGTCGCCGTAGAAGGCGACCACGGGAGCCTCGGGATCGGGCGCGACGGGTGCCGCCGTCGGCGACGCGCACGCGGAGAGCAGCGCCGCTCCGAGCGCCAGCAGCCCGGCGCGTCCGATCCTCATGCCGATGCTTCGGAGCGGCCGGGCCGCCCGGATGCCGCGGGTCACGGGACGGTGGCGGTGAGACCCGGCGAGGAGGCCGCGAGCGAGCCGTCCTGGACGTAGCCGTAGTCGAAGCTCACGACGGTGCCGCTCGGGAGCACGGGGAGCACGACGCTCGCCGTCGCGGTGCCGTCGGCGGCGAAGGTGCCGGAGGCGACCACGGTGGCGCTGCCCGGCTCCCGCAGCTCCCAGGCCGCGCCGCCCCACCCGTCGAGCTGCCAGGTCGCGACCCCGCCGGAGACCGAGCCGGCCGTCGACGCGGTCGTCACCCCGAACACCGCCGAGGAGATGAGCTCGACGGGGTCGGAGCTGACGCCCGCCCGCACCTGACGCACGACGACCGTCACGAGGATCGGCGTCACCCCGGCCGCGTCGGGGGTGCGCCACGAGCCGTCCGGCGCGACGACCGTGCTCGCGAGCAGGACCTCGGGTGACGTGATCCCGGTGACGACCGACGTCGTGGTGCCCCAGAGCTCGATCGTCGAGCCCGGCTCGTCGCCCGCGCCCGTGACCGCGACGCGGCCCGTCACGGGATCGAAGTCGACCGCGGGCGCGGCCGGCTCGGCCGGCGGGACGGGCGGCACGACCGGAGGGTCGACCGGAGGCTCCACCGGAGGGTCGACGGGAGGCACGACCGGCGGCACGGGCGGAGGCACGACGGGCGGCACCACCGGGGGGACGACGGGCGGCGTCACCCGCGGGGGGAGGACCGGCGGCACGACGGGCGCCTCGGGGGTCGGCTCGGGAGTCGCGGCCGGCGTCGGGTCGGGCGCCGGCTGCGGGTCGGGCTCGTCGGTCGACGCC
>JAEWKY010000016.1 GCA_023457615.1 Actinomycetes bacterium
GGAGTCGGGGGACTCCCGTACCGTCTCCTCCCGAGAGACGGCTGTAACCGGACGGTAACCGGGCGAACGTAGGCTCGAACCGTGAAGGCAATTCGACGGTTCACGGTCCGACCGGTCCTCCCCGCCCGCCTCGCGGCGCTCGACGAGCTCGCCGCGAACCTGCGCTGGTCGTGGCACCAGCCGACCGTGGAGCTCTTCCGCGAGGTCGACCCCGAGTCGTGGGCGACGCGACCCGACCCCGTCGGGCTGCTCGGCGACGTCTCGCCTGGGCGCCTCGACGAGCTCGCGACCGACGACGACTTCGTCGCGCGGGCGGAGGCGCTGCGCGACGATCTGCGCTCCTACCTCGCCGAGCCGCGCTGGTACCAGTCGCTCGGCGACGACGCGCCGCGCGCGATCGCCTACTTCTCGCCCGAGTTCGGCATCGCCGCCGCGCTGCCCCAGTACTCCGGCGGCCTCGGCATCCTCGCGGGCGATCACCTCAAGAGCGCGTCCGACCTCGGCGTGCCGATCGTCGGCGTCGGCCTGTTCTACCGGGCCGGCTACTTCCGCCAGGCCATCTCGCGCGAGGGCTGGCAGCAGGAGAGCTACCCGGTCGTCGACCCCGACGGGCTGCCGATGCGCGTCCTGCGCACCCCGGACGGCGCCGCCGCGTGCGTCGTGCTCGCGCTGCCCGAGGGCCGGGCCCTCACGGCCCGCATCTGGCGGCTCGACGTCGGGCGCGTGCCGCTCCTGCTGCTCGACACCGACATCCCCGAGAACGACGAGGAGCTGCGCGGGGTCACCGACCGCCTCTACGGCGGCGGCGGCGAGCACCGGCTGCTGCAGGAGCTTCTGCTCGGCATCGGCGGCACGCGCGCGGTGAAGCTCTTCGCGTCGCTCGACGAGCGGCCCGAGCCCGAGGTGTTCCACAGCAACGAGGGGCACGCCGGGTTCCTCGGCCTCGAGCGCGCCGCCGACCTCATCGGCGAGGGCCTGTCGTTCGACGAGGCGCTGCGCGTCGTCCGGGCCGGCACGGTGTTCACGACGCACACGCCGGTGCCCGCGGGCATCGACAGGTTCGAGTCGTCGCTCGTCGAGCGCTACTTCTCGACCGACCTGCTGCCCGGCGTCGACGTCTCCGACGTGCTCGCGCTCGGCGTGGAGCCCGAGGAGGGCGACGGGCACCCCGACGACAAGCCGGCCGCATTCAACATGGCGGTCATGGGCCTGCGACTGGCCCAGCGCGCGAACGGCGTCTCGAAGCTGCACGGCGAGGTCAGCCGCGGGATGTTCCAGGCGCTCTGGCCCGACTTCGACGCCGAGGACGTGCCGATCGGATCGGTGACGAACGGCGTGCACGCACCGACCTGGACCGACCCCGAGGTGACCGCTCTCGCGGCGGAGAAGCTCGGCACGACCGACACCACCGCGGCCGACTGGTCGTCGTCCGCCGTCACCGACGCCGACCTGTGGGCCCTCAAGCGCCGGATGCGCGCGCACCTCGTCGAGGACGCCCGCGCGCGGATGTCGGCCGCCTGGGCGGAGGAGAACCCCGGGATCGCCGATCCCGCCTGGTACCGCGAGCTGCTCGATCCCGACGTGCTCACGATCGGCTTCGCGCGCCGCGTGCCCACCTACAAGCGGCTCACGCTCATGCTGCACGACGAGGAGCGCCTGCGCGCGCTGCTCACGCATCCCGAGCGCCCCGTGCAGCTCCTGATCGCGGGCAAGTCGCATCCGGCCGACGACGAGGGGAAGCGGCTCATCCAGCGCCTCGTCGAGTTCTCGCAGGGCCTCGACGTGCGGCACCGCATCGTCTTCCTGCCGAACTACGACATCGGCATGGCGCAGCACCTCTATCCGGGCTGCGACATCTGGCTCAACAACCCGCTGCGGCCGCTCGAGGCGTGCGGCACGTCGGGCATGAAGGCCGCCATGAACGGCGCCCTCAACCTCTCGATCCTCGACGGCTGGTGGAACGAGTACTACGACGACCGCAACGGCTGGGCGATCCCGTCGGCCGATGCCGCCGGGGACGGCGCCGAGCGCGACGCCCTCGAGGCGGCCTCGCTCTACGACCTGCTCGAGCACCAGGTGGCGCCGCGCTTCTACGACCGCGACGCGGCCGGCGTGCCGCAGAAGTGGGTCGCCGACATGCGCCACACGCTCAGCACGCTCTCGCCCGCGCTCTCCGCCGACCGGATGGTGCGCGAGTACGTCGAGAAGCTGTACGCGCCCGCCGCGCGGGCCGAGCGCGCGATCTCGGCCTCGGGCTACCGTCCGGCGCGCGATCTCGCCGCCTGGGTGGCGCGGGTCGAGACGGCCTGGCCCGCGGTGCACGTCGCCCACGTGGAGTCCGGGGGCGTCGACGCGACCCCGCAGCTCGGCGAGGAGCTGCACGTGCGGGCCTACGTCGAGCTCGGCGACCTCGCTCCCGACGACGTCAAGGTCGAGCTCGTGCACGGGCACGCGCGCGACGGGGATCGGCTCACCGACATCCGGCGGCTGCGGCTCGAGCTCGAGTCGCACGACCTCGGCGCGCCCGCGACCTTCCACGGCACGGTGCAGCTCGACCGCTCGGGATCGTTCGGCTACACGGTGCGGGTCGTGCCGAATCATCCGCTGCTCGCGACGCCGGCGGAGCTCGGACTGCTCGCCTCGGCCTGACGCCCGACGCCCGCCGCCGGGCGTCGGGCGCGGAGCCGTGCGGCCTCCTACGGCCAGGTGCGGGCGATGTCCGCCAGCACGGCGTCGGTCGCGCGCACGAGGTCGGCGGGCGAGAGCTCGAGGTCGAGCCCGCGCCGACCGCCGCTCACGAACACGGTGTCCCAGAGCTCGGCCGTCTCGTCGAGCACGGTCGGATGCGCCGTCTTCTGCCCGATCGGCGAGATGCCGCCGACGACGTATCCCGTGCGGCGCTCGGCGAGGGCCGGATCGGCCATGACGGCCCGCTTGCCGCCGACGGCGGCCGCGAGGGCTTTGAGGTCGAGCCTGCCGGTCACGGGCACGATCCCGACGACGAGCCGGCCGTCGACGTCGGCGAGGAGCGTCTTGAACACGCGGTCGGCCTCGACGCCGAGCGCCTCCGCCGCCTCGCGGCCGAAGTCGGTGACCGCGGGGTCGTGCGCGTACGCGCGTTCGGCGAAGGGGATGCCGGCGGCGCGCAGCGCCACGGTCGCGGGGGTGCCCACGGGGAGCGCTCAGGAGGAGGTGCTCGAGGTGAACGAGATCATCATCCCGACGTAGGCGACGACGAGCACGACCCCGATCGCGGTGACGACGATGCCGACGACGAGGCCGGCCATCGCGAGCGAGCGGCCCGTGTTCGGGTTGCCGGCGGCCTCGCGCTTGCGCGCCTCGGCGAGCCCGAAGGCCGAGAGGATGATGCCCGCGATGCTCGCGATCGCCCCGAGCACGAGCCACCCGGCCGCCGAGACGATCAGTCCGGCGAGGGCGAGGCCGTTCGTGCCGCCTCCGTAGCCCGGGGCGCCGTAGGGTGCGGGGCTGTACGGAGTGGGCGCGTAGGGCGCGGCCGAGTACGCCGGCGCGCCCGGGGTGGGCGGCGCGGGCACGGCGTAGGGGTCGGGTCGCCCGGCGGGCGTGGTCGCGCCCGTGC
>JAEWKY010000017.1 GCA_023457615.1 Actinomycetes bacterium
GGGGCGCCCCCCCCGCCGCCCCCCCCCCCCCCCCCCACGCTCCCGCCGCCCACGGCCGTGTTCGCGCGGCTCGGCGAGCTCGCCCTCACGCCCGGCTTCTGGTCGGCGGTCGGCATCACCCTCGGCACGTTCGCCATCGCGCTCACGATCTGCATCGTCGTCGGCGTCCCGCTGGGGCTCGCGATCGGGGCGAGCACGGTCGCGACGCAGAGCACGCGGCTGCTCTTCGACTTCCTCCGCACCATCCCGCCCATCGCGATCCTGCCGCTGCTGCTGCTCGTCCTCGGCGCCGACGTCGAGATGGTGCTCGTGCTCGCGGTCGGCGGAGCGATCTGGCCGATCCTCATCCAGTCGATCTACGCCGCCCGCCAGGGCGAGGCGCTCCTCGTCGAGATGTCGGCCGCCTACCGCATCCCGCGCGCGTGGTTCATCCGCCACGTCTTCGTGCCGGGGGCCATCCCGTTCGTGATGACGGGGCTGCGACTCGGCACGACGATCTGCCTGCTGCTCACGATCTCGGGCCAGCTGCTCGGCGCGGCGCCCGGGGTCGGCTACGAGATCGCGAACGCCCAGGCCTACTACGACAACACGCGCATGTACGCCTACGTCATCGTCTCCGCCCTCATCGGCCTCGTCGTCAACGGCGGGTTCTGGGCGCTCCAGCGCCGCCTGCTGCGCTGGCATCCCTCGATCCGCGGGGAGGTGCGCTCGTGAGCCGGCTGCGCAGCTGGGCGTCGCTCGTCGCCCTCGAGCTGTGGCTGCCGCTGCTGCTCGTCGTCATCTGGTGGTTCGCGAGCGAGAGCTCGACCTCCGTCTACTTCCCGCCGCTGCGCGTCATCCTCCAGTCGTTCGTCGAGAACTGGCTCACGCCGGACCGCGCACTGGCGAACCTCGTCCCGAGCCTGCAGGTCATCGGGGTCGGCTACGGCATCGCCCTCCTCGGCGGCATCGCGATCGGCACGCTCCTCGGCCTCGTGCGCCCCTTCGAGCGGGCCGTGCGCCCCATCGTCGAGAGCCTGCGCGCGATCCCCGGCGTCGCCCTGCTGCCGCTCTTCATCGTGCTGTTCGGGATCGATCAGCAGATGCGGTTCCTGCTCGTGGCCTACGGCGCGGCGTGGCCCGTGCTGCTGAACACCCTCGACGGCGTGCGCGCGGTCGAGCCGACGCTGCTCGACATGGGCCGCGTGTTCCGCATCGGCCGCACCCGGCGGCTCTTCCAGATGATCCTGCGCTCCGCCGGCCCCCAGATCTTCGCCGGGGCCCGCATCTCGCTCGCGATCACGCTCATCATCATGGTCGTGTCGGAGACGGTCGGCGCGAGCGGCGGCGTGGGCTACTTCCTGATGACCGCGAAGAGCGAGTTCCGGATCTCCTCGATGTGGAGCGCGATCGTCGCGCTCGGCATCCTCGGCTACCTCCTCAACATCCTCTTCCGCATCGCCGAGCGCTACGTCCTGCGCTGGCACCGCCTGCAGCAAGCCCGATTGGAGACGACGTCATGACGACCCCGACCCCGGCCGAGGACCGGTCCGAGACGGCGGAGGTCGCCGCGCTCGAGGCGCGCGGTCTCGGCCACTCCTACGGCGCGCGCGAGGTGCTCGGGCGCATCGACTTCCGCGTCGCGCGCGGCGAGTTCGTCTGCATCGTCGGGCCGTCGGGCGTCGGCAAGACGACGCTCCTGCGCTGCCTCGCGGGGCTGCAGCGCTCGACGGCGGGCGAGCTGCTCGTGCTCGGCACCGTCGTCAGCGAGCCCCAGCCGGGCGTCGCCGTCGTCTTCCAGGACTACAGCCGCTCGCTCATGCCCTGGTCGTCGGTGCTGCACAACGTGACCCTGCCGCTGCGCGCGAACGGCGTGCGGTCGGCGGAGGCCGACGCGCGGGCGCGGCAGGCGCTCGTGCAGGTCGGCCTCTCCCCGAACGTCGCCGACCTCTATCCGTGGCAGCTCTCGGGCGGGATGCAGCAGCGCGTCGCGATCGCCCGCGCGCTCGCCTACGAGCCGACGGTGCTGCTCATGGACGAGCCGTTCGCCTCGGTCGACGCGCAGACCCGTGCCGACCTCGAGGACCTCGTCCTGCGGCTCCAGCGCGAGCTCTCGCTGACCGTGCTCCTCGTGACGCACGACATCGACGAGGCGGTCTACCTCTCGGACCGCGTGGTCGCGCTCTCCGGGTCGCCCGCGAGCGTCGCCGAGATCGTCGACGTGCGGCTCGGCCCGGTGCGCGACCAGATCGAGACGAAGAGCACCCCCGAGTTCGCGACGCTCCGCGCCCACGTGCACGGACTCGTCCGCCACGCGGCCTCCGGCGGCGCGGCTCCCGGCGGAGCGGCGCCGGCCGCATGATCGGGATCGATCTCACCGGGCGGCTCGCGGTCGTCACGGGGGCGAGCGCCGGGATCGGCCGGGCCAGCGCGCTCGTGCTCGCCCGGGCGGGTGCCGACGTGCTCGCGGTCGCCCGGCGCGGGGAGGCGCTCGCGCAGCTCGCGAGCGAGGCCCCCGACGGTCGTGTCACGCCCGTGCCCGCCGACGTCACCGACCCCGCGGGAACGCGCGTCGTGGTCGACGCGGTGGCCGAGCGCGGCCGCCTCGACATCCTCGTCAACGCCGCCGGGGGCTCGCGCACCGTCGCCCTCGACTCGGGCGAGGACGCCTGGGCCGAGGCGATGGAGCTCAACTTCGGCAGCCTGCGCCGGCTCACCCACGCCCTGCTCCCGACGATCGTCGAGGCCGGCCCGGCGGGGCGGGTGATCGCGATCACGGGCTCGTCGGAGCCGGCGGTCAACCCGGTGTTCGGGGAGTCCGGCCGTCAGTCGGCGCTCAACGCCGCCAACTCCGCGAAGGCCGCCGTGCACGCGTGGGCGAAGGGTCTCTCGCGCGAGGTCGGGCGCTTCGGCACGACCGTCAACAGCGTGGCGCCCGGCACGGTGCTCACCGAACAGCTGCTGCGCATCTTCCCGACGGCCGAGGCGCAGGAGCGCCACGTCGCCGACATGGGCATCCCGATCGAGAGGTTCGGCCGGCCCGAGGAGCTCGCCGACGCGGTGCTCTTCCTCGCCTCGCCGCTCGCGAGCTACGTGACGGGCGAGATCCTGCACGTCGACGGGGGCAAGCGCCGCCACGCCTTCTGACGACGCGTCAGTCGACGGGCGGGTACTGCTCGAACGCCGCGCGGATGCGGTCGAACCGCTCGGCGACGGCGGGCCAGCGGTCGGGGTGGGTGATCGCGTAGGCGTCGTCGTTCTCGATCGCGCGGACGACGATCCGCCCGACGTCGCGCGGATCGAGCCAGCGCGTGCTGCGCGAGAACTCGAGCCCGATCGCCGCGTCGCGCAGCGCGCCGTCGGCGCCGTCGCCGCGGTGACGGGTGCTCTGCGCGATGCCGGTGCGCACCGAGCCCGGCACGAGCAACGTGGCCTTCACCTCGCTCCCGGCCGTCGCGAGCTCGGCCTGCAGCACCTCGGTGAGCGCCGCGACGCCGAACTTGGTGACCGCGTAGGAGCCGAGCGTCTCGAAGGGCGTGAAGGCGGCCATCGACGACGTGTTGACGAGGTGGCCGCCGCGCGGGTTCGCCTCGAGCAGCGGCAGGAAGACGTGCACGCCGTGGATGACGCCGAAGAGGTTGACGTCGATCATCCAGCGCCAGTCGGCCATCGTGAGATCGGCGATGCGGGCGAACGGCCCGACTCCCGCGTTGTTGACGACGATGTCGACGCCGCCGAGCGCGGCGACCATCTCGTCGGCCATCCGCTCGCCGTCGGCGCGCGACGCCACGTCGGCGACGAT